>CAZCTI010000125.1:0-5175 GCA_964501385.1 uncultured Clostridia bacterium | reverse complement strand
CTATCTCCTATACGTAATTGTTATATCAGCTATTTTTTTTGCTAGTTCACTGTTTAATTCAGCCCTATTTATTCTCCATCTCCAATTTTTACCGATAGTCGATGGTTCATTAGTACGGGTTTCTTCTCCAGTTCCTAATAAGTCTTGCATTTGAGCTATAGCAAGATATGAAGTAGAACTCCAGGCACTTTTTATGAATCCCCAATGGAATCCTTCCTCTTCATTTAACCTTAAATATTTTATTGCACAATCGCCTTCATCCTTTGGTGCTGTTTTTAACCAGGCCATAGAAGGATGATTGTCATGGGTACCTATATATACCACAGAATTTTTTTCATAATTATGCGGTAAAAAATGACTATCTCCTTTTGTATCAAATGCAAACTGTAATACCTTCATATTAGGGAATCCTGTTTGTTTTAAAAGCTCCCCCAAGCTCTCGGTATAAAAGCCAAGATCTTCAGCTATTATATCAAGTTCTCCAAGCTCCTCTTTAATTTTGTTGAAAAGTTTTATACCAGGTCCTTTTGTCCATTGACCATTTACAGCTGTTTTTTCACCATATTTTACTTCCCAGTAAGCATCAAAGCCTCTGAAATGGTCTATCCTAAGGGTGTCAAAGATTTTAAAGCTATGTTTGATTCTTTCAATCCACCAATCATAACCTGTTGATTCTAAGTAAGACCAATTATAAATTGGATTACCCCAAAGTTGACCGGTATCTGTGAAGTAATCAGGTGGACAACCGGAAACTGTTATTGGCATCAGGTTTTCATCTAATTTAAATATATATGGCTTGGACCAGACATCAGCACTATCCTCTGATACATAAATAGGCAAGTCTCCTATTATTTTAATTTCTTTTTTATTTGCATAATTCTTTAACCTCTCCCATTGAATAGAGAACATATACTGTGTAAATACCCAGAAGTAAATTTTATCTTTGTTTTGTAAGAAAAATTCCTTTACAGTTTTAGAATTATAGTTTCTATATTCCTCAGGCCACTCTAACCAAGACACTCCATTAAAGCTTTCTTTTAAGGTCATAAACAGGGCAAATTCCTTTAACCATATTTTTTCCTTCTCGTAGAATTTATTTAACTCATGAAGAATTGAATTTTTTGCATTATTGTAAGCTTCTCTTAATAAGAACATCTTATTTTCATAAAGTTTACCATAATCTATATATAAAGGGTTATATCCCAAATCAGAAGACTTAACCATTTCTTCTAAGAGATAACCTAATTTAATCAATTCATCTAAATCTATAAAATAAGGGTTTCCGGCAAAGGCAGAAAAGCTGGAATATGGCGAATCTCCAAAGTTAGTTATTCCTAAAGGTAATATTTGCCAATATTTTTGCTTTGCTTGTTCTAAGAAATCAACAAAATTATATGCTTCCTTTCCAAAATCGCCAATTCCATAAGCACCAGGTAAAGAGGAAATATGCATTAAAATACCACTTGCTCTTTGCTTCAAATATTTTCACCTCCAATTATGTAGTTTATGCAACCGCTTATTTTATTATATATTAGATTAACCCCTAAGTAAACTTAAAAAAGGTAAGCAGTTTGTGGTTTAGTAAGTTACTGTAAGATATAGCATGGGCTTTTTTAGGTGATTAGTAATAGCTTAAGTACATATTACATAAACAAGTAGGTCATGTCATGTTTTATAGGGTTGTTTTTGGGTATATTTATTAGCGTAAACATAAATACCAATATTAAATATAAAGGAACTTAATTAAGGAGGAATTATGGATTTATCAACGGAACAAGGCAAAGAGATAATTAGAATATTAAAAGACCGTTTTGAGAAAAACATGAGGCGTCATAAGGACCTTGAATGGGATAAAATACAAGAAAAGATAGAAAATAATTCTAAAAAACTTTGGTCACTTAATGAAATGGAGATAACCGGCGGTGAACCGGATGTAGTTGATTATGATAAAAAGACGGATGAATACATTTTTTATGATTGCTCTTTAGAAAGCCCTATAGGTCGAAGAAATGTATGTTACGACTATGAAGCATTGGAATCAAGGAAAAAGAATAAGCCAGAAAACAGTGCAATTGGTATGGCTGTTGATATGGGAATTGAGATTTTAACAGAAGAACAGTACAAAGAGTTGCAAAAGCTTGGGAACTTTGATTTAAAAACCTCAAGTTGGATTAAAACACCAGATAAAATCAGAAAACTTGGAGGGGCTATATTTTGTGACCGTCGTTATGATACTGTATTTTTATATCATAATGGAGCGGAATCCTACTATAGTGTCAGAGGGTTTCGTGGTTCTTTAAGGGTATAAATATTAAATAGTTGTACTCCTCACCTTAAAATGGTGGGGATTTTTTATTAATTACTTGTTTGAAGTTGGAAGAATTTATGTTAAAATTTATTATTAATAGATTAAAAAGTTCTATAATGTTATTTGATAAATATACTTGTGAATAAAATTAAACAGAGGTGTAAAATGGAAGCGATTTATGAAAAGAAGTATACGGTGCAGGTAAATGATATTGATTTTAGACAACAACTTAAACTAAGCTCATTGTTTGTCTATTTACAGGATATGGCAACAGAACACGGCTATAGAATAGGTGTGGGAAGGGATGTATTACAGGAAAAATACGGCATAATATGGGTACTTACCCGTGTGAGGGTTGATATATTAAGATACCCTAAGTTCAAGGAAGAAATAACAATACAAACATGGCCGGAACAGCCGGGAAAGTTGGAGTTTAATAGAAACTTTATAATATATGATAAAAACAATAATATTATGGCAAAAGCTATTTCTCAGTGGGTTTTAATAGATTTTAATACAAGAAAATTAAGAAGAAGCAGTATATTAGAAGAACAATTCCCCCAAAGTGACAGAAAAAGTGCAATTGACTACAATTTAGGAAAAATTAAGCCGAAGGGAAATCTTGTTCTAAGCTATAAAAAGACAGTAGGCTACAGTGATATTGATTTAAACGAGCATTTAAACAATGCAAAATATATTGATTATATAATGGATTGCTTCACCATTGAAGAACATAAAAAATATTTTGTTAAGTCAATTGAAATTAATTACCTCCATGAAGCCTTGCCCGGGGAGACCATAGAGCTTTATACCGATACTGCAGGTGCTAAAAATAATCAAGTATACATAGAAGGAATAAATGACAGTTCAAAATTAACAACCTTCAAAGCTCAAATTGTGATTTAGACACTGGTCTTCCTATGTCTTTTTTACTTTGTAATTGACAAAAGCATTCCTTTAATTATAATTAACTTATTGATGCTAATCTTAAATCATAAAGGCAGGTACAACAAACATGGAAGTAAATGAAAATAAACGATTAATTAAATTAAGTGAACGAAATATTGCATTGCTGGTTTTTTCATTGTTTTTTTCATGGTTGCTTGCATTTCCATTCGAGGGACAGGCTTTATACTCTTTGCTTGTAAAATATGATATATATTCTCCTGATTATATTTTTAAATCTATAACAGCTCATTTATTAGGACTACTTTTTTGTTCATTTTTTATAAAAAATATGAAATCTGCAAAAAAGTTGATATCTGCTTCCATTGTTATATGTATTGCAGGAACTACGGTTTTCTTGTTTAAACCTTCTTTTATATGGGATATTTCATTGATTGTCAGCTCATTTTTTGCCGGTACTTCAGTTTCAGCATGGGCTTATTATTATAAAGAATTAGCCCCGGCAGAAAACAGAATACAAATGGCAGCTGATGTACTGGTTTTTTCTAACATATTAATGGTTGTAATAAATACTATTTCTATTAATGTTTCTGCTTATGCCGGGTTAATTTTTTCTGTAATTTTATTGTGTGCTTCTTTTACATTTTCATTGAAATTAGCGTCTTCTGAAGTTAAGTACAATTCATTTAAAGAAGCAAATAAATTAAATGTTGTAAAGCCGGTTTTACTCCTATGCATTTTTATATTTATTGCAACTATAATTTCAGGGCTTATGTATCAGGTTGTTAACCCCCATTTCTCGCATCTTGGAATTGTTAGTTGGTATTGGGCTTTGCCATACATATCAGCTATATTCATTATTAGAAATACTTCTGTTTCCAAAAGGACATACATGCTGTATGTTGCCATTGCAATGATAGGATTAGGGTTTATTTCATTTTTGGTTTTGGATAATTCAGTATTAAGCTATATTGTTGTTGATACATTTTTATTAGGTGCACTTGGAATTTATGATTTGTTTTGGTGGAGTGTTATAGGAGAATTGCTGGATTATACATTAAATCCTTCTAAATTATTAGGTATTGGCTTAGCCTTTAATGTGTCTGGTGTTCTTATGGGAGGTATAATTGGAAGTACAATAAACGGAACAATTAATGCAAAGTTAAATTCCTCTATATTGGCACTTTTCGTATTATTTATTGTTCTTATAATTTTGCCGGTGCTTCATAACAACCTTTCCAGCTTACTGAAATTTCATGCATATAATACATCTGTTAAATTAAAGGAAAAAAATGATATATTAATAATCCCCGAACTTACAGAAAGAGAAAATCAAATAGCCTCACTTCTTCTTAAAGGCAGGACTTATAAAATGATTGCTGAAGAGATGTACCTTAGCGAAAATACAGTTAAAACACATATTAAAAATATATACTCAAAATTAAATGTACAAAGTAAAGGAGAACTTATAAAGCTAATAGCTGAAAAATATTAAACCTCTCACCCGAAATAGGTGAGGGGTTTTTAAATTTTCACCCAATAAAAGCGATTTCAAATATTCCATAATTAAATATAATGTAATTATTGAAGGGAGTGATAAGAATTATTGGTTATTCATCAAAAATAAAGGACCCTGCATTTGATAAATATATTGATGATTCAAACAGATGGTCGGCAATATTTTCATGCATTCTTGCTGTTATTGCAGTAACGGGGTTTTTTATATATGGAGAAATTAGCAGTGAAATGGATAATCCCCAAGCATTATTTATTGGTGTTGGAATAGGAATTATGTTTGTATTAATAGCTGTTTATCAAATAATTTCAAGAAATAAGACTAAAACTTGGGATGGCTTTGTATCTGAAAAGACAGTTGAGCAAAAACAAAGAAAACAAAAATCATCAAACAATGATTATTATATGGAATATAAAATATTTGTAATTGATGAAAAAAGCAATAC
>CAZCTI010000124.1:3181-5213 GCA_964501385.1 uncultured Clostridia bacterium | reverse complement strand
AGAAAGGATTTATATGAAATATTTCATAGGAGCTCCCATACCTAAAATTTATAAAAATAAAATTGAAATGCTTAGAGCAGAGTTCAGATTTTTTACTACTGAGCCACACATTACATTAGTTCCTCCTCCTGCACTTCCCGATGAGGATATTTTCATTGAAAAGGTTGTAGAGGTTTGCAGAACTACAAGCCCATTAAATATTAATCTTGGAAATCTTGACCAATTTGGAAACAGGGTTTTATATGTTAGTGTAGATTCTCCGGGCTTAATAGATTTACATAAAAAATTATACCATAATTTAAATTTACAACACGAAAGAAGAGGCTTTACTCCCCATTTAACAATTGTAAAACAAAGACCTAAAAGACCTATAGATATTGAAACAATAAGAAAGAGGGCAGAAATAAAACTTATTCCTACCTATGAATACACTCTAAATTCAATTATAGTTTATCACCAACCAAAGGAGCATTCCATTTATGTCCCCTACATGGAAATCCCTTTAGAACAGTAGTCAATCAACGTGGACGGTTCTTGCCAAAGAACCGTCCACGATTTTGGTTAGTTTAGTCTTTGTTCAATTAATTTGGCTAATTCGGTTGCGTATTGATTTATTTCTTCTTGATTTTCTCCTTCAATCATTACTCTTACTAAGGGCTCTGTGCCGGATGGCCTTATGAGTACTCTGCCCTTTTTATCAAAATGCTTTTCTATTTCTTCTATTTTATTTTTTATTATATCATCATCTAAGTAATTATTCTTTTTCTCATCTGATACATGAGCATTTACTAATACTTGCGGCATGTTTTTCATAATTTCTGCCAATTTTGAAAGCTTTACATTTTTTTGTTTTACAACACTTAATAACTGGATAGCTGTTAAAAGCCCATCCCCTGTAGTGTTGTAATCAAGAAAAATTATATGTCCTGACTGCTCACCTCCCAATGAATGACCTCCCTTTAACATTTCTTCCAAAACATATCTGTCACCAACATTGGTTTTTATTATATCAATATTATTTTCTTTAAGACATATATCAAGCCCCAAGTTGGACATAACTGTTCCAACTATTGCATTGCTTTTAAGCTTACCTTTTTCTTTCAAGCATGTACCGCATATTGCAAGAACATGGTCACCATCAACAATATTGCCATTTTCATCTGATGCAATTAAACGGTCAGCATCTCCATCAAAAGAAAGACCTACATCTGCTCCTGTCTCTAAAACAAGTTTTTGAATTTCTTCGGGTCTTGTTGAGCCACAGTTTACGTTTATGTTAATTCCATTAGGATCGTTGTGAATTACATAAATTTGAGCACCCAATTCATGAAGCAGTTCAGGTGCTGCCTTGTAAGTTGCACCGTTTCCGCAATCAACAGCAATTTTTAATCCTGATAAATCAACATCTATGGTACTTTTTAGATAATCCATATATTTTCTCACAGGATTTTCAACACGAATTTTTCTTCCCAAATCACCTGAAACAGGCTGGTAATCTATTTCTAT
The DNA here is from genome assembly GCA_964501385.1 of uncultured Clostridia bacterium. GTDB lineage: Bacteria > Bacillota > Clostridia > Tissierellales > Sedimentibacteraceae > Sedimentibacter. The sequence goes on along the minus strand of CAZCTI010000124.1, from coordinate 3,707 downwards.
ATTATTTAAAATATATTCTTCAATGGAATTTTCCATTTCATCTGTTAATTTAAGTCCATCTTCGTTAAAAAACTTTATTCCGTTATACTCAACAGGATTGTGAGATGCAGTTATCATTACTCCACCGTCAGCGTCAAGTATTTTTATTAAACAAGCTACAGCAGGTGTAGGAAGCACCCCAAGATATAATACATCAATACCTGCAGAATTTAAACCTGCAGATAATGCACCTTCAAGCATATCCCCTGATATCCTCGTATCCATTCCCACAACCATCTTAGGTCTTTTTTTACCTTTAGTTAAAAAGTATCCTCCAACTCGTCCTAATTTATATGCTAATTCCGGTGATAAGTCTTTATTTGCAATACCTCTTACACCATCTGTGCCAAATAATTTACCCATATTCCCTCCAAATCTAAAAAAACAATTTTTTATATTGTATCATATTTTATAGTTTAAAAAAAGATACCAATAAAAAAAATTCTTGTGGCTGAATTTGTCCAGGGAGAACCGTCCCCCATGGGCT
>CAZCTI010000124.1:1475-3081 GCA_964501385.1 uncultured Clostridia bacterium | reverse complement strand
TGGCTGAATTTGTCCAGGGAGAACCGTCCCCCATGGGCTACCAAAAATTTTTCTGATTACCCAATCTGTCATCGTTCGTCCCCACTGTCCCAAAAATTCTATTTTGATTAAATGTGAAGTTATGATATAATCAGAACATTAATGATTAAACAGCGAAAGGATATTAGTTATGATTGTTTTATCATGCAATAATATATCAAAAGCCTATGTGGTAGAAAATATAATCGAAAATATTTCTTTTACAGTAAATGACAATGAAAAGGTTGGGTTAATTGGTCTTAACGGGGCAGGTAAAACAACCTTGTTTAATATACTCACACAAAATTTAGAGCCGGATTCCGGTGAAATATATATATCAAAAGGTAAAAAATTAGGTTATTTAAAGCAAAATACAAATATTGAAACCAATAACAGCATTATGGTAGAAATGCTTTCTATTTTTGATGAAGTAATAAAATTAGAAAAAAAATTACATGATTTGTCACATGAAATAAGTAGTTATACAGAAGAAGACGATACGGAAGATTTAAATAATCTAATGGATTCTTATTCAAAATTAAGCGAACAATTTGTGGAAGCCGACGGTTACAGTTTTAAGAGCATTATTAAAGGTGTTTTAAAAGGTCTTGGGTTCTCTGAAGAAGAATTTGATAAACCTATAAATATATTAAGTGGAGGTCAAAAATCAAGGGTTATGTTAGCAAAGCTTTTATTAGAAAAAGCAGACATACTTTTATTGGATGAGCCTACCAATCATCTTGATATTGAAGCAATTTCATGGCTTGAAAAGTATATAAAGGATTTCAAAGGTGCAGTAATAATAATTTCTCACGACAGATATTTCCTTGATAACACTGTAAACAGAATATTCTTAATGGAAGATAAGTCCTTAAAAGCTTATAACGGTAATTATTCTGAATTTATGAAAAGAAGGAAAATTGAACTTGAGCAGGCAATGAAACAATATGATGAATACGAAAAAGAAGTTGAAAGACAAGAAGAAATGATTAAACGCCTGCATGCATACGGCAGCAAGCGAAATATCAGGCAAGCATTCAGCAGGCAAAAGGCTCTTGATAAAATCAAGAAATTGGATAAGCCTTCAGGTGAAAACAAAAAAGTTAAATTAAGGTTTACTCCAAAAATAAAAAGCGGACGTGATGTTTTAAGCGTAAACAATGTGTCCATATCCTTTGATGGTCATCAAGTTTTTAAAGATGTTAATATGAATATTTACAAAGGAGAAAAAGTTGGAATTATTGGTCCTAACGGAATTGGAAAGTCAACTCTTTTAAAAATAATCGCTGATATAATAAAGGATTATAATGGCGATGTTACATTAGGTCACTATGTCTACAAGGGCTATTACGACCAGGAACAAACAAACCTTGATAATGAAAATACGGTAATAGATGAAATATGGGATGAAAATCCTGCATTAAATTATTATGAAATAAGAAAATTTCTCGCACAATTTCTATTCAACGGAGACGATATGTATAAAATAATCGCAGATTTAAGCGGCGGTGAAAAGGGAAGATTGTCACTGTTAAAGTTAATGACATCTAATGCAAACTTTTTGCTTATGGATGAGCCTACAAATCAT
>CAZCTI010000124.1:0-1375 GCA_964501385.1 uncultured Clostridia bacterium | reverse complement strand
ACCTTCGACATATAATGACAAATTTCTAATTATTAATCTAAATGAAAAATTAAACATCAAAAAAGAGGAACTTCTAAATTTATACAATCTCTGGGAAGAATTATTAGACAATTAAAAAAAGTTATCCACTCTCTGTTTATTGTCTGTGTATAACTTTTCTGCTAAATTACTTGTATCAACAACTTTATCCACAGCTGTTGATACATTTTTTTAAAAAGCTGTTTATCATTTTGCAAGTTGTAAATTTGGCATTGCATTCAAGGATGAATTGTCGAATTGTTGTTTTAAATATTTATAATATCCTGCACATCCAATCATTGCTGCATTATCAGTGCATAAAATTGGTGATGGCTTTGTAAATTTATAATTATTTATATTGCATTCATCCTGAAGCCTCTCTCTTAGTCGGCTGTTGGATGCAACCCCTCCGGCTAAAGCAATAGTTTTCAAATTTTCCTGCTTTGCAGCTTTTATTGTTTTCATGACCAACACATCAACCACTGCCTCCTGAAAGCTTGCAGCTACATCATTTACATTGATATCTTCATTTTTCTGTTTGGAATTATGAAGATAATTTAATACTGCTGATTTTAAACCGCTGAAACTAAAATCCAATGTTTCCTCATCTATTATTGCTCTTGGAAACTTTATAGCATCTTTGTTTCCTTGCTTAGCAGCTTTATCAATTAAAGGTCCTCCCGGATATCCAAGTCCGATAGCTCTTGCCACTTTGTCATATGCTTCTCCGGCAGCATCGTCTCTTGTCATTCCTAAAATTTTATATACACCGTAATCTTGTACATTGACTAAGTGGGTGTGACCTCCTGAAACTACCATGCATATAAATGGCGGCTTCAAATCCTTATCCTCAATATAATTTGCATTTATATGCCCTTCAATATGATTAACGCCAATCAACGGTTTTTCCCATGCATAGGAAAGTCCCTTTGCAAAATTAATTCCAACCAAAAGTGCTCCCACTAAACCGGGACCGTAAGTTACAGCAATGGCATCTATGTCTTTTGGCTTAACATTGGCTTTAATCAACGCTTCCTCTACCACATCATTTATATTTTCAATATGCTTTCTTGAAGCAACCTCCGGTACAACACCACCAAATTCCTTATGAATTTCTATTTGAGATGATATGATATTTGATAGAACACTTCTTCCATTTTCAACAACAGCTGCAGCTGTTTCATCACAGGATGATTCTATAGAAAGTATCAAAACTTTGTCTTTCATGTACTGTGTTTTCCTCCGTATTTTCCTGAACTGATTATACTACTGAGCTATGAATTTTACAAGACCAAAGTTCTGAAATACGAGACAGCCAAGAAACATAAATAAATCTTGGAATTCAAAGGTCCGTCCC
>CAZCTI010000123.1:0-5231 GCA_964501385.1 uncultured Clostridia bacterium | reverse complement strand
GGGAAAGCAGAAATTCTGCTTTTACAGTATTAGGAATAGTATTCGTTGTTATAGGGATGAAAAAGGCTCATTTATAGGATAGAAGATAGGTATTTTAAGAATTGTTAAATAAAAAAAATAATGGAGTTGATGTCATATTAAGAAGTTGTCATGGATAAAAATCATACGATCGATTTTTAAATTAATATTATTAGCATTTGTATTGGTTATTGCAATGGATGCATATGTTAAGAATTCGGTAAAGGATAAAATTATATCAGCAGATGAGGCTGCAAATCTAAATGCAGATTGTATAATTGTTCTTGGAGCTGGTGTAAGAGCAGACGGAAGGCCCAGCCCCATGCTTGAGGACAGACTTTTGCAGGGAATTTCTTTGAACAAGATGGGAGCTTCCAACAAGTTATTAATGTCCGGTGATAATACCAGAAAGGGCTATGATGAAGTAAATACAATGAAACAGTATGCCCTTGATAAGGGGATAACCTCAGAAGATGTTTTTATGGACCATGCAGGCATTTCGACATATGACAGCATATACCGTGCTAAGGAAATTTTCCAAGCGGACAAGATAATAATAGTTACTCAAAAGTATCATCTCTATCGTGCGTTATATATTTCAGATTCTCTTGGGATCGATGCATATGGAGTTTCTGCTAACCCAAGTGTATATGCAGGTCAAAGCCTTAGGGAATTTCGTGAAATTATGGCAAGAGCAAAAGATTTTGTTAAATGTATCTATAAACCACCTGCAGCAATTTTAGGTGAAGTAATACCCGTAAGCGGTGACGGCAATGTTACAAATGACAGATAATAAGGCAATTTATCATTATATGTTGGTATCCTTATGTCTTAGTTGAATTTAATTATATAAATATAGGAATGAAGCACTGAAAAATTGTTTTGGAATTAGTAACCATGTAATGAATTTCAGCTCAAATGTGTAAAAATTAATTCGCATTTTGTAAAATATTTTACTTTAATTTGCGTCTGTAAATATATTTGTAAAATAATTGTGTTTATAGCTCGTTTTAATAAAAATTAAATTGGCAAGAAATTTGCAATAACGTTTTTATTACTATTGTTAAATATAATGTTTTAATAAGGAGCGTAACTATGGAACATAAAAACTTAGAATTAGTAGTACAATTGAGACACGATTTACATGAACATCCTGAACTTTCTAATATGGAAGTTTGGACAAAACAATGTTTGATTGACTTTTTTAAAAAACATACTAAGTTAGAAATTGTAGACCAAGGTAAATGGTTTTATGCAATATACCATTCAAAAATTGGTAAAAGAAATATAGCTTTCCGTGCAGACTTTGATGCAGTTGCCATACACGAGCCACAAAACCTACTGCCATATGCATCAAAAATTCCCGGAGTATCTCATAAATGTGGTCATGATGGTCACGCAGCAACCCTAGCAGGATTCGCATTAGATGTTAATCAAAAAGGATCCGATAACAATATATTTTTCTTATTTCAACATGCTGAAGAAACTGGTGATGGAGCAAACGAGGCAAAAATTTTTATCAAAGAAAATAATATAGATGAAATATTTGCTTACCATAACATGAGCAACATGCCTTTCAAAACTGTTGTGGTAAAGGATGGAACAGCACAATGTGCATCAAGGGGCATGACTATACGCATGGAAGGAAGTCCGGCTCATGCCAGTGAACCTGAAAAAGGAAAAAATCCAGCCTTCGCCATAGCAAAAATTATTGACGCAATTCCTGAATTTACCTCTGCTGAAAATAACAAACAAATGGTACTTTGTACTGTTATTCAAGTTTCAGTAGGAGAAAAAGCTTTTGGGATTTCTGCTCATAAAGGTGAATTGCTTTTAACAATACGTGCTTTATATGAAGAAGAGCTTGACAGGCTACAAAATAATTTGGAAAGAATATCAAAAGAACAAGCAGAGAAATTTGGTTTGTATATTTCATTTGAATACAATGATGTATTTCCGGAAACAACAAACCATACAGAAAGCGTAGATAAAATACGAAATGTTTGTATGGAAAAGGGAATTTCGCTAATTGAAATGGAAGATGCATTAAGAGGATCAGAGGATTTCGGGTATTATCTAAAGGAAACTAAGGGTGCTATTTTCTACATCGGCAATGGTGAATATGTACCTTTACACACATATGAATATGACTTTAAAGATGAATTGATAGAAACAGCTGTTGAAGTTTTTAAAGGCTTAGCAAACAAATAAAAAACCCGAAAATTAAAAAAATATAATATTAAATTTAATGAATGATATAGCTTGGTTAATGATTAATCCTTCAATACTGTCAAATAAAATCATTGTAACGAGGTCTTTAGAAATATGAGTAAATTGGAATGCAATGTATGCCATCATCATTGTAAATTAAGTGAAAATCAAACAGGATTATGTAAAGCAAGGAGCAATATAGATGGAAAAATTGTTCCTGTTAACTATGGAGAAATTACTAGTATAGCATTGGACCCTATTGAAAAGAAACCCCTTAATCGTTTTTATCCAGGAAGTAAAATTTTGTCGGTAGGAAGCTATGGCTGTAACCTGAAATGTTCATTTTGCCAAAACCACGAAATTTCTACTGTGGGAAAGGGTGAACTAAGAACCCAATATGCAGCTCCTGAAAATTTAATACAAATAGCAGTGGATTTAATTCCTCGTGGTAATATTGGTATTGCTTATACCTATAACGAACCATTGGTTGGCTATGAATTTGTAAGAGACTGTGCCATTTTGGCGAGAAAAAACAACTTAAAAAATGTAGTAGTGACTAACGGATGTTTTAATGAAGAAGTATTAAATGAGTTAGCTCCTTACATTGACGCTTTTAATATTGACCTTAAAGGATTCAGTGATAAGTTTTATAAAAATATAGGCGGAGATTTTGAGCTGGTTAAAAATTTTATTATAAATGCCCATAAAAATGCCCATATAGAAATAACAACGTTAATAATTCCAGATGAAAATGACAGCCAAGAAGAACTCTTAAATTTATCTGATTTTATATCTTCCATAGACAATGAAATACCCCTGCATATATCTCGTTTCTTTCCTAACTATAAAATGAATGAAAAAAGTCCAACAGAAGTAAAAAAGGTATATGAACTTGCCAATATAGCAAGAAGAAAGCTTAAATATGTTTATGAAGGCAATTGTTAATAAAGAATTATAAAAGAGTATCTTTGTGAGATTCACAATAGATACTCTTTTTTTAGGAACTATAAGATTCGTCGCTAAAATTTTTTAAAGAAGTACTTGACCTGTCGTGGTAAATATGGTACGATTACTACGACAGATAAAGTACGTCAGATGTAGTAAAATTTAAGAAAGAGGTATTCAAAATGATTAGCAGTGATGTTATTCGAGGTTATAATGATACCATGATACTGTATCTTTTGCTTAATGAACCATCCTATGGTTATGAAATTTCCAAAAGAATTAGAGAATTAACAGATGAAAAATATATAATTAAGGAAACAACTCTGTATTCTGCATTTAAGAGAATGGAAACAAACGGTTATATTGAATCATTTTCAGGAAGCGAAACATACGGAAAACCAAGGACATATTATAAAATTACACAAGAAGGCAAAATGTACTACAAAGAAAAATGCAAAGAGTGGGAAATAACAAAAGAAGTAATTGAAAAATTTATATTAAAGGAGGGAAAATAATGAATACAATTAGAAATTATCTTGATAACATGTTTTTAGGATTACCTAATACAGAAGAAGTAATAAGAGCAAAAAAAGAACTATTGGCAATGATGGAGGACAAATACAATGAGCTAAAAGATAGCGGAAAAACAGAAAACGAGGCTATTGGTATTGTAATATCCGAATTTGGTAACTTGGATGAACTTGCTGAAACATTGGGAATAAAGCATGCTTTGGAAAACAAGACTGATATATTGCAAGTAACCTATGAAGAAGCAAAATATTATATAGAAGATAAAATAATAACTGCACCAAAAACAGCATTAGGAGTATTCCTTTTAATAATGTCACCGGTATTTTTACTTTTATTAATAGGATTAAAAGAATTAACCAATGTTAATGCTAAGGAAGAATTGTTTATAGCAGCTGGTTTGGCAGCTCTTATTGCCATGGTTGCTACAGGAGTTTCATATTTTATCAGGTTTTCAAGCAAATTGGAAAAATACGATTACCTTGAAGAAACTGTTTTTGAGCTTGACTATAAAACTGAGCAAATGGTTAGAGGTATAATGACGCAAGATGAGCATTCATATAAATCAGCTGTAAGTATTTCCGTAGTAGGTTTTATTTTAAGTGGCTTGCCTGTTATTCTTACTCCTTTAATTTTTAATATCGATGGATTGAGTGTAATATCTGTAGCTATAACTTTAACAATGGTTGCTATTTCCACCTATAATATTATCGGTAAAAGTGCAGTAAATGCCGCATGCTCAGTGCTTTTACAACAAGGTGAGTATTCGGTAAAAAGCAAATCAAACAAAACATTGCAAACTGTTACAAAAGTATATTGGTTAGTAATTACTGCGATTTATTTGGCATATAGTTTTATCACATTTAATTGGGCAATGTCCTGGATTATTTGGCCGGTAGCAGGGGTTATATTCGCAGCAATAAAACTAATTGCAGAAGAACGTTTATAAAAAAAGTAAAATCTCTCGAGGCTAATCGGGAGATTTTTTATTACAATAGCATGGTTATAGTTAAGCTTATATGTTATAATTATTACATAATTGAAATAGAAGGAGAGAATCATTTGAGAATTTTAGTACTTACAGGAAGCCCACATAAAAATGGCACAACTTCATTTTTAGCAGATGAATTTTGTGAAGGTGCAAGAGAAACAGGTCATGAGGTAATTCGTTTCGACACAGCTCAACTAAGAATTAATACATGTTTAGGTTGTAATCATTGTAGAAGAAATGAAGGCAAATGTGTTCATGAATATGACGATATGATAGAAATAATTTTACATCTAATAAATGCTGAAGCAGTTGTGTTGGTATCACCGCTGTATTATTTTGGAATGACAGCGCAGCTAAAAACAGTAATAGACAGGTTTTATTCAGTTAATTCACTCCTTAGAGAAAGTCCTAAGAAATTATATTTAATAGCTGCAGGAGCAGATACAGACGATTGGGCTATGGATGGTGTAAAAGCCCATTATCAATGTTTATGTAAATATCTAAAGTGGAAAGAAGGCGGGACACTGTTGGCTTATGG
>CAZCTI010000122.1:0-5245 GCA_964501385.1 uncultured Clostridia bacterium | reverse complement strand
ATATCATCTCCTTATTTCCCTTGGTTTTCTTTGTAGCCCTATAAACGGCTAAACTTTAGATAATTATACCATGTAATTTTGTAATTTAATACACATTTTTTTGTAAATAAGCTAATTTTAAGATCCAGCCATCTCTGTCCGTCCCAATAATTACAGAATTATAGTCATAAAAAATTTAAAATTATATACAATGTTATATAATTTAAAAGGATGTGGATTATGAGAAATAAGGGTGTTTCAACACTAAAAGTATCAGCAACTTATATTGGAACTGTTGTGGGCGCAGGTTTTGCAACAGGTCAAGAAGTTCTGCAATTTTTTAACAGGTTTAGTGCAATGGGATTGTTCGGAATAATAATCGCTACAATAATGTTCATTATATTCGGTTATATTATAATGGATTTAGGCATGAAGCTACATTCCCGTTCTCATCAAGAAATAATTAAATATTCCAGCGGAAGTATATTTGGGACGTTAATAGACTTATTAATAACTTTTTTCCTTTTTGGTTCATTTACTGCAATGATTGCCGGCACAGGAGCAATGTTTACACAACAGTTTAAATTACCAAGTTCAGTTGGAAATATTCTAATGGCTTTTATGTCTGCTTTAACTGTAATGACCGGAATAAATGGAGTAATTAACTCAATAAGCTTTGTGGTGCCATTTCTTCTTACTGCTGTTATAAGTACAGGCATATTGTCGTTTTTCAATGCACCACCCGATATTACCGCTGCCGCTTCTAATGTAGGAGAAAACATGCTGATAAGCAATTGGTTTATGGCAGCTGTTTTATATGTTTCTTACAATATTATAATTTCTATAGCTGTGTTAGGGCCTTTAGGTTCTGAAGCTAAAGATAATAAATCCATAAGAAACGGAGCAATATTAGGGGGATTAGGTTTAGGATTAGGGGCTATAATGATTTATTTAGCTTTGTCGACCAATATTATATTATTTTCTCAGTTTGAAGTTCCAATGATTGCTGTTGCAGGGAAAATATCATATACTTTTCAAATAGTATATGCTGTTGTATTAATAGCAGAAATTTATACAACAGCAGTTGGAGCACTATATGGGTTCACATCAAGAATCACGATTATGCAAAGAAATCCTCTCGAAGGCAGATTATTAATAATAATAGTTTCCATAACTGCATTATTAGCAAGTCAATTCGGTTTTTCAAACATAGTAAAATATTTATATCCTGCCTTTGGTTATGGCGGAATAATATTTTTGATATGCTTAATTATTAGCAAAATAAATATTAAAACCATTCAAAAATTCTATAAAAGTTTATAAATTTAAAGGAGTCATTTCCATAGCTATGGAAATGACTCCTTTTTTAATAATTTAAAACGTCAGAATATTAAGAATCCTGCCGAAATAACAATACCGCTGAATAATAATGTTATAACGCAATATCCCATAATGTCCTTTGCACTTAAACCAGCTATTGAAAGAGCCGGTAATGCCCAGAACGGTTGAATCATATTAGTCCATGCATCACCCCATGCAATAGCCATTGCTGTTTTAGCTGGGTCTACTCCTAATGCATGTCCTGCCGGCATCATAATCGGTGCCTGAACTGCCCATTGACCTCCACCTGAAGGTACGAAGAAGTTTACAATACCTGCACTCAAGAATGAAAATAACGGGAATGTAGTTTTAGTAGAAATGCTTACAAATGCATTTGATATTACACCTGCAAGTGATATGCCGGTTTCCGGATTAGCTCCTACCATCATACCCATAATTCCAGCATAAAACGGGAATTGAAGAATTATACCGCCTGCATCCTTAGCTGCCTGATTTATTGCATCTATGTATCTTCTTAATGTACCATGAAGTAAAATACCTACAAACATAAATATGAAGTTTACAAAATCCAAACTTAAATTTAATCCTACCTTAGTGAAATTATAAATGATGTATGCAAACCCCATCACTACTATAATAATCCAAAGTATTCTACTTCTTTCCATTTTATCTGCCGGAGTAAATTTTGAAGGATCTTCCACTGCTTCTTTGTGTTCAACCAATTTTTCAGGGTCAACCTCAATTGTATGCTCCTTATCAGGTATCATTGCCTTACATACAAATGGGAGACCAAATATTATTATACCCGATATAACCAAGTTCATTGGTGAAAAGATAGTCTGAGTTGTTGCAATAGTAAATGTCTTATCAAATACATCAGGAGCAACTGTAGCTAAAGCTCCTTGGTTTGCAATTTGTAATGGAATAGAACCCGATATACCTCCGTGCCATACTATAAACCCGGAATAAGCTGAGGCAATTAACAATCTGTAGTCGATTCCTTTAACTTCTCTGGCAATTTCTTTTGCCAACAAAGCACCTATTACCAATCCAAATCCCCAGTTAATCCAACATGCAACAACTGATACAAATGCTGTAATCATAATGCCTCTAACCGGTGTTTTAGCGGATTTTGCAAATCTTTGTAAAAGTCTTTTAAATACCGGCGCCTGTGCCATGGCACTTCCAAGTACCAACACCAATACCATCTGCATGGTAAATGAAAGTAATCCAAAGAAACCTTTAGGTCCAGCCCAATGCTTTATCATTTCAAATGGTGTTTGACCTGTCAACCCAACACCACCTAAGAAAGTAATAATAGTAAGTACAATAGCGAAGATAAATGCATCTGGTAAGTATTTACTCATGACCTTAACGCAGCCGTTGGTAAATTTTTTGAACATAACAAATCCTCCTTAAAAATTATTATTTATAGCATAACAAAAGTTATTACTATCACTTTATTCTTATTTATTATATTTATGCATAATGGAATTTATACTTATAATAAATATTTCTTAATGAGTATATCTTTAATTAATCAAAATTATTTGTTAAAAAGTTGCCAATACCACAATTTTATCACCGTTAATTATAAATGTCAAACATCGCTAAAGTGTTGTTTGTTAAGACAATGAAAAGAAATTGGAAACAATTGTTTAAATACCTCAGCAAATTCTAAACTTATACAACTAATATGTGCTTAATGGTGAACAAAAGTAACTATGTGAAACACTTTCTAAAATATTTATTTGAAACAATTCTTGAATGTGCTATAATCATAAACAGTAGCTCAAGGAGAAATCATATGAAGAAAAAAGATATATTGTTGTCAGTGTTATTAGTAATATTATGGGGTGTTAATTTTACAGTTATTAAATTAGGTTTGGGGAGTGTTCCATCAATGCTGTTAGTAACATTGAGATTTATACTTACATCATTTCCCGCAATATTTTTTATAAAAAAGCCTAAAACTGAATTGAAATATATTGTTTTATACGGGCTTACAGTAGGGGTTGGACAATTTGCATGCCTATTTTATGCAATGGAGATAGGTGTACCTGCCGGTATAGCTTCTATTGTATTGCAAATACAAGCTTTTATATCCCCGGTTTTAGCAATGATATTTTTAAAAGAAAAATTAAAGTCAAAGCAAATTGTAGGTTTCATAGTAGCTGCAGTAGGATTAGGGTTAATAGCAACCGCTTCAGCAGGAGACAATATGAATAAAATACCTCCCATAGCCTTTATTCTTATGTTAGCAGCACCTGCATTTTGGGCTGCTTCAAATATAGTGGCACGAATTGCTTCTGATAAAGCAGCCGCAAAGGGTGATAAGCTCAATATGGTAAGCTTGGTTGTATGGTCAGGATTGGTTCCGCCAATTCCAATGTTAGGATTAGCTCTCATGTTGGATACACCGGAAACACTTTTTAATGTATTGACAAACCTAAGCGGTATATCAATATTCGCAGTAATTTATTTGGCTTTTGCAGCAACATTGACTTCATATGGCATATGGAGCATATTGGTAGCAACATATCCAATGAGCACAGTTGCACCAATTCCTCTTTTAGTTCCAATAGTAGCATTAATATCAGCACGAATTGTTCTTAAGGAGCAGCTGTCCACTATGCAGTGGACAGGGTTCATAGTTATTTTAGCTGGCTTAGTTATTTCAAATGTAAATTTTAAAATGATTAAAAATATATTTGTCAAATCAAAAGCATCTTAGAATAACTCCAAATTTAAAAGCTGCACTCAATATCAATATTGATTGCAGCTATTTTTTTATAGCGTTCTTAGTAAATTGTTAAAATAAGCAACATGTTGTTTTTCTTCATTGATTATTTTGTTCATTACCTCTTTTGCTTCTTCGTCTTTTACTCCCTTATATAATTCTGTATAAATTTTTACAGTTAATTCTTCTTTATCCAAAGAACTTTTAACAGCTGTAATTAAATCCTTAAATGCATCAACATTTTCATTTTTATTGAAAACTTGGTTTTCGGTTAATCCTCCCAAGTATTTCGTTACCTCTACATCAAAAAGATATTCTGATTGTTCTTCTTTACCTGTTGACATTTCATTATAAAGTTTTGAAAACATATCCTTGTGAGATAACTCCTGAATCGCAGCACTTAATAAGAATTCTCTGATTTCTCCTGTAGTATTTTTAGCTCCATTTTGGTAGAAATCAGCTCCTTCTTCTTCCATCAATATTGCTATTTTAAGCATTTCAAGACTACTGAAAGTATTTGACATTTTATTCCTCCCGTTGTTAAGTTTTTATTTATTATCTGTTTTCCTATTATATCATATTGTGGCATAATTACCAAATCAATTATTTTAATATTAAAGATATTGCTTTGTGGATAATTCGCGGAGTTCTATTATATAAATCTTCTTTATTTACTCTTTCCGTAAGCTTATGCAAATCCTTGCCCCAAGGGCCTATATTGATACAAGGCATTGATATTTTTTCTATAAGACTTATTGGCACGTCATAAACATGGCCTAGCAAAGGCATGGAATCCTTTAATGCATCATATATATTTGCACTGTCGTGGGCATCTATATTTGTATAGCTTAAATCAGAAATTCCTGTATAGAAATATTCTGTATCATATTTTTGTTTGAATTCTGATTGCGTAAATTCATTTAAGTTCTTACTTAAATCAGCTACTGCAGGGTCTAAATCCTCAATAAACAAATTAGCTACATTAGGGTAATAAGGAGGTATCAGCCCATAAACAATTCTTGGCATTAAATCATCAATATATCCGTAAGTAAATTCCACTAACTCAAAATTACATTCTATCATCGTAATTTCGTCATTTTTAAGTCTATATGCCAATTCGCCCAATTTCTTAGCATATTCTTCCTTAAACCTTTCACCGTATGAAGCTAAAGCCTCTTCATATAA
>CAZCTI010000121.1:0-5247 GCA_964501385.1 uncultured Clostridia bacterium | reverse complement strand
AACTCATCGCCATTTTCTCTTGTAAATACTTTTACATCAACGATTATACCGGTTTCGCCGTGAGGAACCTTTAATGAGGTATCCCTTACTTCTCTTGCTTTTTCGCCAAAAATTGCTCTAAGAAGCCTTTCTTCAGCCGTTAATTCCGTTTCACCCTTAGGTGTTACTTTTCCTACAAGAATATCGCCGGATTTAACCTCAGCACCAATTCTTATAATTCCTCTTTCATCCAAATCCTTGAGAGAATCATCTCCCACATTAGGGATATCTCTTGTTATTTCTTCAGGACCAAGTTTAGTATCCCTTGCTTCTGATTCATATTCTTCTATATGAACTGATGTTAAAACATCATCCATAACCAATTTTTCATTTAACAGCATGGCATCTTCGTAGTTATAACCTTCCCAGGTCATAAATCCTATTAAAAGATTCTTTCCGATAGCCATATCCCCATTATCTGTGGAAGGTCCGTCAGCAATAATCTGACCTCTTTTTATTTCATCACCTTTAAATATAATTGGTCTTTGATTTACACAAGTACCGCTGTTTGAACGCTTAAATTTAAGAAGAGGATATTTGTCAATCATACCATTATCGTCTCTTCTTATTAAAATTTGTGATGCAGAAACAGATACTGCTCTTCCGTCATGTTCAGCTATAATAACAGCTCCGGAATCCTTGGCTGCCTTATATTCCAAGCCAGTTCCTATGATAGGTGCTTCAGTAATCAAAAGAGGCACTGCCTGTCTTTGCATGTTGGCACCCATAAGAGCACGGTTGGCGTCGTCATTTTCCAAGAATGGTATCATACCTGTTCCTATGGAAATTACTTGTTTTGGAGAAACCTCCATATAATCAACCATATCTTTTGAAACAATTTCATTTATACCGTCAATTCCCCTTACGACAACACGGCTGTGCTCAAATGTGCTGTCTTCAGTTAAAGGTTCATAGGATTGTGCAACTATTTTTGTATCTTCAACATCAGCAGTAAGATAATCAATAATATTAGTTACTTTTCCTGTTTTTTTATCAACCCTTCTGTAAGGAGCTTCTAAAAATCCATAGTCATTAATCCTTGCATATGTTGCAAGAGATGTTATTAGTCCGATGTTAGGACCTTCAGGTGTTTCAATGGGACACATTCTGCTGTAATGAGAATGGTGAACGTCTCTCACCTCAAAGCTGGCTCTGTCTCTGCTTAATCCACCGGGACCAAGAGCTGACATTCTTCTTTTGTTAGTTAATTCAGCCAATGGATTAGTCTGGTCCATAAACTGAGACAGCTGGCTTGAGCCGAAAAACTCTTTGATTGCAGCAGAAACAGGTCTTATGTTAATAAGAACCTGTGGTGTTACAACATCCACGTCCTGAATAGTCATTCTTTCTCTGACTACTCTTTCCATTCTTGACAAACCTACTCTTACTTGGTTTTGGAGAAGTTCTCCTACCGAGCGAAGTCTTCTGTTTCCTAAATGGTCAATATCATCAGTTTTACCTAATCCTTTAAATAAGCCAAAATGATAGTTTATTGCTGCATACATATCATCCATTACAATATGCTTAGGAGATAATGAATAAATATCTTCCTTGTCTTTTTCAAAGATATTATTATCAGCAGCAGGAATTTGCTTTAATGACTCAATAATTTCTTTTTCAATGTCATCTATAGAGTTGTTTTCATCCAGTATTTTTTTCATAACCGGATAATAAACCTTCTCTTTTACACCCAATTTTTCAAAATCTATATCTAATCCAAATACCTTTGGATCAACAAACTTGTTACTTAATACTTTTGTAACCTTATCGTCGTTACTAAGAATATTAACTGAAAATATGCCTGCTGCTTCCAATTTAAAAATTGATTCACTGTCGAATATATCACCTTTAGTTACTAATATTTCGCCGGTTTCCGTATCAATTATATCTTCTGCTGCACGCTTTCCAATAATTCTGTTTTCCAAACTTAACTTTTTATTTAATTTGTATCTGCCAACTTTAGCAAGATCGTACCTTTTGTAATCAAAAAACAAAGATTTAATCAATGACTTTGCACTGTCGTATGTAGGAGGTTCTCCCGGTCTCAATCTTTTATAAATTTCAATTAATGCTTCTTCTGAATTGGCAGTGTTGTCCTTTTCTAAAGTTTTTAAAAGCTGCTCTGTTTCTCCTAATAGTTCTATTATCTGAGAATTAGAAGGAATATCCATAGCCCTTACAAGCACTGAAGCAGGCAATTTTCTTGTTCTGTCAACTCTTACATACACTATGTCATTTGAGTCTGTTTCAAATTCTAACCATGCTCCTCGGTTGGGAATAACTGTTGCTTGATATAATTCCTTACCAACCTTATCTCTCTCCATGTTGTAATAAACTCCGGGTGAGCGAACTAACTGACTTACTATAACACGTTCAGCACCATTTATTATGAATGTTCCTTTTTCCGTCATGAGTGGAAATTCACCCATAAAAGCTTCTTGTTCCTTGATTTCGCCCGTTTCCTTATTTATTAATCTCACCTTTAGTTTTAGAGGTACTGAATATGTTGCATCTCTTTCCTTACACTCTACTTGGTTAAATTTTGGTTCACCAAATAAAGAGTGATCAACAAACTCCAGAATTAAATTGCCGGTATAATCCTCTATTGGAGAAATATCATCAAAAACCTCTTTCAGCCCCTCATTTAAGAACCAATCGTATGATTTTTTCTGAACTTCGATTAAGTCCGGCAATTCTAAAACTTCATTAATTTTAGAGTAAGACATTCTTACCCTATTACCTATTTTCACAGGATGCGGCATTTTTTCACCCCTTAGTTTAATAATTTTTTGACTTACAAATTTTATGCCAACAATACACACTCATGGCAATATATAATAATATCACCAATAAAAATTTATGTCAATATATATTTTTGATTATTTTAATAAACTTTTTTGAATTTTTTGTGAGATTTTAGCAAAATAATAATTATTTGAAAGTCAATATAATTTTTGAAAACGCCTAAATTATTATTTGCATTTTTTTGGATATTATACCATGTAATATTAAAAGATTTGATATTCTCAAAGATTGAGAGACTTTACGTTTGTAAAGTCTCTCAAATAAGGAAGATTTAATTATTTAATTTCTACTTGTGCTCCTTCAGCTTCTAATGCTGCTTTAGCTTTCTCAGCATCTTCTTTAGAAACTGCAGTCTTTATTGTAGTAGGTGCTCCATCAACTGCATCTTTTGCTTCTTTCAAGCCAAGACCTGTTAATTCTCTTACTACTTTTATAACTTTGATTTTTCCTGCACCGGCTGATGTAAGAACAACATCAAATTCTGTTTTTTCTTCTTCAACAGGAGCTGCTGCACCTGCAGCTGCACCTGCAACTGCTACAGGAGCTGCTGCTGATACACCAAATTCTTCTTCTATTGCTTTTACTAATTCATTTAATTCCAATACTGATAACTTCTTTATTTCTTCAACAAAGTTTGTGATTTTTTCACTTGCCATTTTGTATTTCCTCCTATAAATTTGTGATTAATTTTAAATTTTATTTTATTAATTGTTTATTGTTCAATGTTATGCTACTTCTTCGCCTTTTTTGCTGATTTGGTCAAGCATATAAGCAAGATTTCTGATATTTCCTTGCAATACTCCAGCCAACTGTCCAAGAAGTATATCTCTTGACGGTACATTTGCTAATGTTTTAACTTCATCAGCATTCATAACCTTACCTTCAGCTATACCGGCTTTTAATACTATTGTATCATTGCTTGTTTTAGCAAACTCATTAGTTACCTTTGCAGCTGTAACTTCATCATTAAATGACATAGCAACGGCATTAGGTCCTTCCAAGTTAGCTGACATACCATGATAACCTAATTCTTCAAATGCAAAACGCATTAAAGTGTTTTTATAAACCTTGTATTCAACGCCTGCTTCTCTGCATTTATTTCTTAATTCAGTAGCTTTTGCAACTGATAATCCCTTATACTCAACTAATACAATCGATTTAGCGTTTCTAAATTTTTCAGTAATTTCACTTACAACCTGTTTTTTCTGTTCCAATACTGATTGATTCATTTTTGTTGCACCTCCTTTTTTTACAAATATCGCACTACCTACGAGACAATATCGCAATACTTACAACGCAGGGGAATTCACCAAATTTTTTGCTCGCTTCGGCTCACAAAGTTTGGGAATTCTTTGCGTTTGACTTACCATCAATTTTTTCAGGAAAAACCAACTGAAAAAATTGGGTCAAGTCATAAAAAAATATCTCTCCGCAGACGAAGAGAAATTAATCTATTTATCTCAACCTCGGTTGGATATTTAAACTCCTTAGAGTACCAACTGTCTGCGGTATTTATTCAATTATCGCTTATAGTTAAAGTTTCGATACTAATCCATTAACTTAGTGGTGTTAAGCTTGATTCCAGGTCCCATTGTGCTTGCTATTGTAACGCTTTTAAGATATTTACCTTTAGCAGCAGACGGTTTCGCTTTTACAACTGCTTCAACAACAACCTTTAAGTTATCCATTAATTTTTCTGTACCGAAAGATTTCTTTCCTACAGGAACGTGAATAATGTTTGTTTTGTCAAGTCTATATTCAACTTTACCTGCTTTAATTTCCTGAATAGCTTTTGCTACGTCAAAAGTAACTGTTCCTGATTTTGGGTTTGGCATTAAACCTTTAGGTCCTAAAACTCTACCAAGTCTTCCAACTACACCCATCATATCCGGTGTTGCAATAACAACATCGAAATCAAACCAGTTTTCTTTTTGGATTTTGTCGGCCAATTCAGCTTCGCCTGCAAAATCTGCTCCGGCTTCCACAGCTTCTTTAGCTTTGTCGCCCTTAGCGAAAACTAAAACACGTACTGTTTTTCCTGTTCCGTGAGGCAGAACTACAGCGCCTCTTACTTGTTGGTCTGCATGTCTTGAATCTACACCTAATTTTAAATGAAGTTCAACTGTTTCATCAAAATTAGCTTTTGCTGTACCAAGCATTGCTTCTACAGCTTCTTGCATATCATATAATTTCAATTTATCAATTGATTTTATACTGTCTTGATATTTCTTTCCTCTTCTTGGCATAATATTTACCTCCATAGTGGTCAAGCAGCCTTTTATCGGCCTCCCACAGTGCCATGTTACTATTTTTCTACTGTTACTCCCATACTTCTTGCAGTACCTGCTACCAGGTTCATAGCTGCTTCGATAGTATTAGCATTTAAATCAGGCATTTTTAATT
>CAZCTI010000120.1:0-5276 GCA_964501385.1 uncultured Clostridia bacterium | reverse complement strand
CTGGAGAATTGGATTTGTAAGTTACCTGTTCTCTTCCTTTTCTCACTAACTGGTTCATTGATGGCATTCGTGCACCTCCTTACTATTTATTGTTTTATTTTAAAACGGCAGCTGCCGCTGCGTTTACACTGATACCCACAGATTCTCCAAGTTCTTTCATACTATCATAATAGATTATTTCAATATTCTTTTCCTTGCAAACATCCGTGATTACCTTAGTAACATGCAAATCAGCATCCTTTGATATATAAACTAATTTTGCCTCATCTCTTGACAAAGCTCTCAAAGTCTGCTTCTTTCCGATAACTATTTTTTTATCCGTTTCCATTTCAATCCTCCTTAATCCGCGACTATATAATTCTTGTAGAAGAGTAAGTATATGAAATTCTTAGGTTCCACCTTAGAATTACAATATATGTTACGAACTTTTTTATTGGATTAAAACACTCAAGTATTCTACCATCTTATTTTTTAGATGTCAAATATATTTTTCTTAAATTGTCGGTAAACACGCACCTTAATACGAACCAATCAATTTATCTGAGCGAAATATGCCCTAAAACTATTTATCAGAGGTATAGGGACACAGGTGTGTCCCCCATCCTATGAAGGTGTGTCCCCATACTATTAAACTGCGTCACTTTTTGTTTCTACATCATCAACAGTAATACCAATATTTCTGTACTTTTTCATTCCTGTACCTGCAGGAATTAGTTTACCAATGATGACATTTTCTTTAAGACCAATCAAATTGTCAACTTTTCCTTTTGTAGCTGCATCAGTAAGAACTCTTGTTGTTTCCTGGAATGATGCTGAAGCTAAGAACGAATCTGTAGCAAGAGATGATTTTGTTATACCTAACAGTGCAACCTCTCCTGTTGCAGGCTCTTTGCCCTCATTAAGAGCTATTTCGTTTTGCTGATTAAATTCAAAGCTTGAAACTAAGCTTCCCGGCAGCAATGATGTGTCACCGGATTCTTCTATTCTTACTTTGTTTACCATCTGCCTGATGATAACCTCAACGTGCTTATCGCTGATATCAACACCTTGCATTCTGTATACCCTTTGAACCTCCATTAAAATGTATGATTCTAATGCTTTCATACCTTTAATGCTCAAAATATCATGAGGATTAATTGAACCTTCAGTAAGTTTTTCTCCTGCTTCTATATAGTCACCTTCAGTTACTAAAATTTTAGAACCGTAAGGAATTAAGTATGTCTTACTTTCCATTTCATCCATATTAGTAATAGTAACTTCTCTTTTGTGTGCTTTTTCTGTCAGAGTTACTTTTCCCGGAATTTCTGAAATTATAGCCTGCCCTTTAGGTTTTCTTGCTTCAAACAACTCTTCGATACGAGGCAAACCTTGAGTGATATCCGCTGCTGCTGCTATACCTCCCGTATGGAATGTACGCATTGTAAGCTGTGTACCAGGCTCACCAATTGACTGTGCAGCAATTATACCAACAGCTGATCCCGTATTTACAAGCTGTCCTGTTGCAAGATTAGTACCATAGCATTTTGCACATACACCATGAACTGTTTTGCAAGTAAGAACACTTCTTACCCTGACCTTTTTAATTCCGGAATTTTGAATTTTCATAGCCATATCTTCAGATATGAAATCACCGGCTTTTACAAACACTTCACCTGTTTCAGGATGCACTACATCTTCTGAAGCAAATCTATCTGCACATCTTTCGCTTAATTTTTCAATTTCTTCCTTGCCATCTATAAATGCTTCTACTTCAATACCATCCGTAGTACCGCAATCTGTTTCTCTTACTATAACATCCTGGCTTACGTCAACAAGTCTTCTTGTTAAGTATCCTGAGTCGGCAGTTCTAAGAGCTGTATCTGTTAATCCTTTACGTGCTCCCGTAGCTGAAAGGAAGAATTCAAGAACAGAAAGTCCTTCACGGAAGTTTGATTTAACAGGAACTTCAACAGTCTTACCAACAGCACTGGCCATAAGACCACGCATACCTGCAAGCTGTTTAATCTGGTTACGACCACCACGGGCTCCTGACACAGACATAATATAGATGGAGTTTAAAGGATTAAGATTATCCATCAATGCATTTGTAACATCTTCTGTAGTCTGGTTCCAGATTTTTATAACATTTTCATATCTTTCATCATCTGTCATCAAGCCTCTTCTATACTTTTTCTCGTATTCCAAAACTTGCTTTTCAGCTTTTTCTATAAGAGTTTTCTTTTCTTCAGGTACAGTAATGTCACTTACTGATATGGTAATGGCTCCTACAGTCGAATATCTGTAGCCTTTAGATTTAATTCCATCCAAAACCTCAGCCGTCTTAGCATTTCCATATTTTCTGAAGCATCGGTAAATTACTTCTTCTAATGATTTTTTGGTTACAGTTTTATCAACTTCAAGTGAAAATTTATCTTTTTCTCTGTCTACGAATCCTAAATCCTGAGGTAACCCTTCATTGAATATAAATCTTCCAACAGTGGATTCAACTAATTTAGATTCTTCGCCTACAGTTACTCTAACTTTAACTTTAGCATGTAAATCAACATCTTTATTGAAATATGCCATCTTTAATTCATCATAATCCTTAAAAATCATTCCCTGACCTTTAGAATCTTCAATTTCCAATGTCATATAATAGCTTCCGAGAACCATATCTTGTGTAGGAGTTGTTATTGGTCTTCCATCCTTTGGAGCTAAGATGTTGTTTACAGACATCATCAAAAATCTTGATTCTGCTTGTGCCTCTACTGAAAGAGGAACGTGAACAGCCATCTGGTCACCGTCAAAGTCAGCATTGTATGCAGTACATACTAATGGATGAAGCTTAATAGCTTTACCTTCAACAAGTACAGGCTCGAAAGACTGAATTCCAAGTCTGTGAAGAGTTGGAGCACGGTTTAACATTACAGTGTGGTCCTTAATTATTTCATCCAATACGTCCCATACTGCCGTATCAACCTTTTCAACCTTTTTCTTTGCACTTTTTATATTATGTGCTGCACCTGTTTCAACAAGCTTTTTCATAACAAATGGTTTAAACAATTCAAGAGCCATTTTCTTTGGAAGTCCGCACTGGTTAAATTTAAGTTCCGGTCCAACAACTATAACTGAACGGCCAGAATAGTCAACACGCTTTCCAAGTAAGTTTTGTCTGAAACGACCTTGTTTACCTTTAAGCATATCTGAAAGTGATTTTAAAGGTCTGTTTCCTGGACCTGTTACAGGTCTTCCGCGTCTTCCGTTATCAATTAAAGCATCAACGGCTTCTTGAAGCATTCTTTTTTCATTTCTTACAATTATATCAGGAGCTCCTAAATCAAGGAGTCTTTTTAATCTGTTATTTCTGTTAATAACTCTTCTGTACAAGTCATTTAAATCTGAAGTTGCAAAACGACCTCCGTCTAATTGCACCATTGGTCTTAGTTCAGGAGGAATGACAGGAACAACATCCATTATCATCCATTCAGGGCGGTTGCCTGAAACTCTAAAGGCTTCAATAACCTCAAGTCTTCTGGTGATCCTGATTTTTTTCTGTCCCTTGCTGTCCTTCAGCTGGCTTTTTAATTCAGCAGCTTCACCTTCAAGGTCAATCTTTTCAAGAAGTTTTTTAATAGCTTCAGCACCCATTTCAGCTTTAAATGCATTCTTGTAGTGATCCTTGTATTCTCTGTATTCCATTTCTGTCAATAGTTGTTTGTCAGATAAAGATGTATCTCCTGATTCTGTAACAACATATTGAGCAAAGTATAAAACTTTTTCAAGAGCCCTTGGTGACATATCAAGAATAAGTCCCATTCTTGAAGGAATACCTTTGAAATACCATATATGGGAAACAGGAGCTGCTAACTCAATGTGTCCCATTCGTTCTCTTCTAACTTTTGCTTTTGTAACCTCAACTCCGCAACGGTCACAAACTACGCCTTTGTATCTTACCCTCTTATACTTTCCGCAATGACATTCCCAGTCCTTTGTAGGTCCGAATATTTTTTCGCAGAAAAGTCCATCCTTTTCGGGTTTTAATGTTCGGTAATTTATTGTTTCAGGTTTTTTTACCTCTCCTCTTGACCATTGTCTGATTTTATCAGGAGAAGCTAACGCAATTCTTATTGATTCAAAATTATTGTAATCTACCAAGGAGTTCGCTCCCTTCATTATAATTTAATAATATAGTTTTCAATCGGTCCTTGTAACTTGTTTCGTGGAACATTCATCTTATTCCCAAAGATTAGAGGTGTGTCGCCCTTCAAGTACGGCGACATTCCTCTAAAAATCTTCGTCGTCATAAACGTCATCGTCTACATCTAAATCATCTAAAATATCAGAATCCAAATCATCAATATCATCGATATCTTCTGCATCATCAGCAATTTGCATACCATCCATGTCGTCTCCAACGATAGTCATATCGCCTAAGTTTTCTGTATCAACAGGTATATCATCATCACTGTCCATTGTATCGATTATTTCAACTTCATCTTCATCACTGGTAATAATTTTAATATCCAAAGCCAAGCTCTGCAATTCTTTTACAAGTACCTTGAAAGATTCAGGGATTCCCGGTTCAGGAATATTTTCACCTTTTACAATTGCTTCATATGTTTTAACTCTACCGTTAACATCGTCGGATTTAACGGTTAATATTTCCTGCAATGTGTGGGCAGCACCATATGCTTCCAAAGCCCAAACTTCCATTTCTCCAAATCTCTGACCGCCAAACTGAGCTTTACCACCCAAAGGCTGCTGAGTAACCAAGGAATAAGGTCCTGTTGAACGAGCATGTATTTTATCGTCAACAAGATGGTGAAGTTTTAGCATATACATGTATCCAACCGTTACCGGTCCGTCGAAATATTCACCGGAGCGTCCATCTCTAAGTTCTATTTTACCGCTTCTTGGATAGCCTGACATTTCAAGTGCATCCCATATATCATCTTCGACTGCACCGTCAAATACAGGTGTTGCAACATCCCATCCCAACTTTTTAGCAGCTAATCCAAGATGGACTTCCAAAACTTGACCAATATTCATACGTGAAGGAACACCAAGCGGGTTTAATACTACTTGCAAAGGAGTGCCATCAGGTAAATAAGGCATATCTTCTTCAGGCATGATGCGAGAAATTACACCCTTGTTACCGTGGCGTCCGCACATTTTGTCGCCTACATTTATTTTACGTTTTGTCGCTATATAAACTCTTACAAGCTTGCTTACTCCCGGACTCAACTCATCGCCATTTTCTCTTGTAAATACTTTTACATCAACGATTATACCGGTTT
>CAZCTI010000119.1:0-5356 GCA_964501385.1 uncultured Clostridia bacterium | reverse complement strand
GTCATCCTGAGCGGTTAGCGAAGGATCTCATCTTTTAAATATATTAGATTCTTCACTGCGTTCAGAATGACAACAAATAGTTTATTTTATATATCCGCCAACCATTGATTTTATATCATTTACTGTTATGTATGCTTCAGGATAATTTTGTTTAATCAATTTAACAGCCTCAGGAATTTTCTTTCTTTTCAGCTGAATGAACAAAAGGTTTTTAATACTGTCATTTTTACCTTTACCTTCAATTATTGTAACTCCATATCCTTGTTCTCTCAAAATATCTGCAAGAACTTCTCCATCTTTTTCATTTACTACAACTTGAATTGAAGATAATCCTACAGCTATTTTTGATTCAATTGTAACTCCTATATAATTACCAAGAGAAAAGGCCGCTGCGTAAATAAGCATTTTTAAGGGATCTTCCGTAATATTGTTCAATACAGAGCTTACAACTATAAGCCAAATCATTATTTCTACAAAACCTAAAATAGCACCTTTTACACGTTCACCCTTGCTGATAAAAACCAATCTGATGGTTGAAATAGAAACCTCTATTATCTTTGCAAAAAATATTATAATGTACAGTAAAGGTCCATGCAAATTCATTAAAAAATCCATAATACACCCCTTGTTGTTTAATAAGTTTATTCTACTAACATTTAGTAAAATTTGCAATAGGATTAGAAAATAATTATTTTTTTATCAAAAATGTTTACATAAATTTATTTATGTAAACCATATGAAATTAGTGTGCGACCAAAGGTGTGTTCCTACAGTGCAGATATGGCAACGGTATAGGAGACTAGTGGTCTCGCTTTAGAAAATTAGTTTACATAATTTATTTTCTGCAAACCATTACTAAAATTAAACTGTTATTTTCAATTAAAATATTGTATAATTCATTTAAATAATACAATAAGGACACAAAATATGAGACTAAGATATGTTCCTGGACAGTATCAATATTTAAAAGACTGTGATAAAGCAATTACCGAACCTGAAAAAAGAGGCTATAAATTAAATGATGCATTTAATAACAATAATCCAATACATGTGGAATTAGGTTGCGGAAAAGGAAAGTTTATAAGGGAAAATGCAATTAATAATCCTGATATTAATTATTTTGGATTTGAAAAAAGTGTAAAAGTTGCTTACAGATGTGCAAAATCTACATTTGAAAATGACCCGCCCAACTATTTTATTGTTTATTCGAATGGAGATATATTAAAAGAAGTATTTGAGCCAAATTCAATTGATAGAATTTATTTAAATTTTTCAGACCCATGGCCAAAACCTTCTCATTACAAAAGACGTCTGACTCATAAAAGTTTCTTGGATGTTTATAAGATAGTTTTGTCTGATAATGGTGAAATTCATATGAAAACAGATAACAATGATTTATTTGAATATTCACTTGAACAGTTTAGTAAAGATGATTGGGAATTTGTTATGGTTACAAGGGATTTGCACAACAGCACTTACAAGGAAGACAATATAATGACCGAGTATGAAGAAAAATTCGTAAATGAAGGCAGAAAAATAAATAAGTTAATAGTGAGAAAAAATGGATAATATTAAATATATTCTAATTTACTTGTTAATAATAAATATAATCGCTTTTGTTTTGTTTTTTATGGATAAGCAAAAAGCAAAAAAGGATAAATGGAGAATCAAAGAAAGCACACTTCATATTGTGGGGTTTTTAGGAGGAATTACTGGAAGCATAGCTGCTATGATATTGTTTCACCATAAAACAAAGAAACCTAAATTTATTATAATTACAATAATTGCATTGCTCTTCAATGCATTTGTGGCATATGAATATGTAATAAATTTATTATGAGGTTATGAATATGAAAATTAATAAAACAAATGCCATGCGAATTCTTGATTCCATAAATATTAAGTATGATTACATGACATACGAATCAGAAGATGGGAAAATAGACGGTGTGTCAGTTGCTCACAAAACAGGACAAAATCCTGAAGCAGTGTTCAAGACATTGGTCGCAGTAGGGCACAGCAAAGAATTTTATGTCTTTTGTATTCCTGTTGAATATGAGTTGGATTTAAAAAAGGCAGCCAAAGCATCCAATGAAAAAAACATAGAAATGCTTTTATTAAAGGATTTAACTAAGACAACAGGTTATATAAGAGGAGGATGCTCACCCATAGGCATGAAAAAGCAATTTAAAACATTTATTGATGAATCAGCAATTTTGCAGGATAATATATGTGTAAGTGCCGGAGCAATCGGAATACAGATAATAATAAAGCCTGATGATCTTATAAAAGCCATATCTGCGGATTATGCAGATTTAATTTAGTTGGAGAAACTATGAACTTAAATATAATACACGAAGACAAACACATTCTTTGTTTGGTAAAACCACAGGGCATACCTTCCCAAAGCGATAAAACAGAGGATGAAGATTTGATGTCACAATCATTAAAATATTTGAGCACTAAAGAAGAAAATCCATACCTTGGATTAATTCACAGATTAGACCGTCCCGTTGGGGGAGTAATTATTTTTGCTAAAAATGAATTTTCAAACAAGGAATTGTCAAAACAGGTACAATTAAGGCAAACTAACAAAGAATACTTAACCGTTGTCTGCGGTAAGCCGGAAAAAGAAAGTGGTATATTAGAGAATTACATAAAAAAACTTAAAACAATAAACATGTCAAAAATAACTACATCAGATGACAAAAATTCAAAACCTGCAAAATTAGAATATGAAATATTGGGTATAAAAGAAACTGAAGAATATGGAACATTAACTTTGTTAAAAGTAAAGCTTCATACAGGAAGGCACCATCAAATAAGACTTCAGCTTTCAAATGCAGGAATGCCTATTTGGGGGGACAACAAATACAATAAAATATTTATGAAGAAAAAGGAATTTACATATATAGCTCTTTGGGCATACAAATTTGGATTCAAGCATCCAAAAACAAAAATTTACACAGAATTTACATCATTGCCAAACTCTTACCCATTTACGTTATATAATATAAATAACCTGTAATTCTAATGGCGAAGCCAAAGAATCTCATGTAATAAAGATAAGAAGGGATAATATGATAACATATAAGGATATAAAAAACAGTAAAGAAATACAAACATATATAAAAAAGGCAGATGAAGCATTGGGAGCATTAGGCTACACGGAGCATTCCTTCGCACATGTTGGTAAGGTAGCAAATGATGCAAAGGAATTACTTTTAAAGCTAAGCTATGATGAAAGAACTGCAGAGCTTGCAGCCATTGCAGCTCATATGCATGATATTGGCAATGTGGTAAATAGAGTTGACCATGCCCAAAGCAGTGCTATGATGACGTTTAGAATTTTAGACAAAATGGGCATGGATGTTGAGGAAGTTGCAACAATAATTTCTGCAATCGGAAACCACGATGAATCAACAGCAGTTCCTGTAAATGCAGTTGCAGCAGCACTTATTTTAGCAGATAAAACAGATGTAAGACGAACAAGGGTAAGAAACAGAGACATTTCAACATTTGATATACATGACAGAGTAAACTATTCGGTTGAAAAGTCAACCGTAACTTTATTTGAAGATAAAAAAGAAATAGTTCTTGAATTAAAAATCGATACACAGTTTAGTGCTGTAATGGATTATTTTGAAATATTTTTAGGCAGAATGCTATTATGCCGCAGAGCAGCTAATTATTTGGATTTGAAATTTAAGCTTATAATAAACGGAGTTGAACTATTGTAATACTATTGTTTAAAACCTTAGCAGGAATAACAGAAAGATAAATTAGAAAATCAAAATGACTGAGTTCGTTATAGAGCTCAGTCATTTTAATGTAATATTATTAAATTTCGAAACCACCATCAACCTTGATAATCTGACCATCAATAAATGACGAGTCATCAGTTGCTAAGAATAGTGCAACATTAGCTATATCTTCAGGCTGTCCAACTCTCTTCATAGGACATCCGTCTATCATACCTTGTAATACAGCAGGACCACCAATACTGTCTACCATTGCAGTGTGGATAGCTCCTGGAGCAATTGCGTTTACACGAATTTCAGGTCCCAACTCCCATGCCATTGATTTAGTTAAACCGTTCATAGCATGTTTTGAAGTAACATAAGCAGCAAATCCGTGATGAGCTCCAAACCCTGCAATTGAAGAAGTGTTTATAATTACACCTTTTCCTTTTGCTTTCATTATAGGAGCTACTAATTGAGCTAAATATAATGAAGATGTTACATTAACATTCATTACTTGATTCCATTCTTCAAGAGTTACATTTTTTAATGATGACAAACTTAAAGTGCCTGCATTATTAAACAGTATGTCAATAGTGCCATATGCTTCAATAGTTTTATCAACTAATATTTTAGCATCTTCAACCTTTGAAGTATCAACTATAACATATGTTGCTTCATTGCCTTCGCTTTTAATCTGATCAACAACAGCTTTTGCTCTTTCTTCATTTCTTCCTGTTACTACAACTTTAGCACCTTCACGAGCATATAACACTGCCGTAGCCCGTCCCATCCCCGAAGTTGAACCGGTAACGATTGCAACTTTACCATCTAATCTTTTCAATTCAAATTCCTCCTTATAATTTTATTATTTTTTAATCTTATATTAAGTCAGATGAAAGCAAATAAAGCTCAAGAAAATGGATACTTCGATGAAGAAATAGCAAATGAACTAAATTTAAAACCTATGGCAAAAATAATAGGCTGGGCATCAGCAGGCTGCGCCCCAGATATAATGGGGATAGGTCCTGTACCTGCAACAAAGCTTTTAATGAAAAAAACAGGTATGAAGCTTACTGATTTTGATTTGATTGAGTTAAACGAAGCATTTGCGGCTCAAAGTATTGCAGTTTTAAGAGAGTTAAAGTTTGATATGGATAAGGTTAATGTAAATGGCGGAGCAATTTCTCTTGGTCACCCAACAGGTGCAATGGGTTCAATTTTAATTACAAAACTGATTTGCGAAATGAAAAGGAGAAATGTAGAAACAGGTTTAGCTACTTTGTGTATAGGCGGAGGACAAGGTATGTCTATAGCTATAGAGAACATGTAAACTCTCTCTGTCATTCATTCCGAAATGTATGTTGATGGATTTTTAGAGCTTGCATTAAAGGGAAAAATCAATGGTTCTAAAAAGAACATTGATAGGTTTAAACAAACATTTACTTTTGCTTTAGGCTCAAAAAAATTATACGAATATATAGATAATAATTCTCAAATTAAGTCTGCCGCAGTTGATTATGTAAATGATGCAAGAGTTATATCTCAGTTGGAAAATTTTATTTCTATTAATAACGCAATAGAAGTAGACTTATTTGGACAAGTAAGTGCAGAAT
>CAZCTI010000118.1:0-5407 GCA_964501385.1 uncultured Clostridia bacterium | reverse complement strand
GTATTTATGCTTCGCTGCAATACTCGATTTCTTCAATTTCATTTTCCGGCTCAATACATTGGTTCATTTCAACCTTTGATATTCTGTCAAATTTTCGTTCTATTTTATTTGACGTTATGTTTATTCTATCAACGTCCTCAGACACACGCTTAATATTTTTAGCTAATGATTCCCATCTTTCCTTGTACAGCTTAAATTCTTTTCCAAGCTTATTAAGCTCTTCATGAATTATACCTGCATATTTTTCTCTTTCCAAGTTTCTTAAAACGACCTGTACCGTTGATAAAACAGACATTAATGTAGTAGGTGAAGTAATCCAAACTTTTTTCTCTCCTGCATAATCTAACAAGTCTTGATGGTACGCATTTAATTCAGCAAATATTGCTTCGGCAGGTATAAACATTATAGCTTGGTCTGATGTTTGTCCCTGAATTATGTATTTTGAAGAAATATCATTTATATGTTTTTTTACATTTGATTTAAATTCCCTTGCATACTGTTTTCTTTCGCTGTCGGTATTGTTCATATCAATCATTCGCTGATAATTTTCAAGCGGGAATTTTGAATCTATACAAAGCATTCCTACCGGTTCCGGCATGTATAATACAGCATCAGCAATCATGGAGTTTTCTAACTTTTTTTGGAGTTCATAAATTTTATCGTTCTTTTCTCCAAAAACTACTGACAATATGTGATTAAGCTGAACTTCGCCAAAAGTTCCTCTGCTTTTTTTGTCTGTTAACACGTCTTGCAATGAAACTATATTTGTTGAAAGACTATCAATTTTTTTCTGGGCTTCATCTATTCTTGACAATCTTTCCAGGATATTTATAAATGTTTTATTTGTTTTTTCAAATCCTTCATTAAGCCTTTCTTCGACCCTTAAGTTTATCCTGTCAAGGTTTTGGCTTACGCGTTCATTTAATGAAGAAAAGTTATCATTTAAGGTTTTTGATGTGTCAATGCTGAAATCCATAAAAGACTCAGTTAATTTATTGGAGTTTCTGTCCATTCTTTCAACTGTTTCCAATTTGTTTGTCAGTAATTCTCTAAGTTGTCTTTGTTCTGAATCGGCAATTTTTCTTGTAACCGAATCAATCAAATTTAAATTATTATCTTTTAAATTCATTTTAAGTTCAGATATTATTTGTTCGTTGGAATTATTTTTTAATTGCTTTATTAATAAAATAATATTAAATACAATCAATAAAAAAAGCATTGATATAATAATGTAATCCATAGCCATTCCTCCTATCTATCCATGGAATTCCGGGGACGGACCTTAAAATTCCTAATGGGAATTTTAAGGTCCGTCCCCAAAATGCCTGAAAAGGGGTGTCCCCTAGCATTTAATTAATTCTATACCATAATCGAACATTTGTCCATCTGAATTTTCACCTGAATTTTAGAAATAAAAATCCGTATTTTATCTATATATTTACAAACAAATATGATATAATTTATAAACTAATGAAAAAGGGTGGATGAAATGTTACAAAGGGCTTTGGAGCTTTTGAAAAAATATTATGGATACCATAGTTTTAGATAAGGACAGGAAGTAATATGCCTTTGATAATGAGTTATTTGAAATTTTAAGAGCTTTAAGAAAAGAAATTTCAGAAAAACTAAAAGCACCTCCTTTTGTTGTATTTTCTGATGCTACATTGAAGGATATGGGTGTTAAATATCCTTTAAGTAAAAATGAAATGTTGAATGTAACCGGTGTTGGAGAATTTAAGGCAAGGAGTAAAAAATGAGTAAATTATATATTGTGCCCACACCTATAGGTAATTTAGGAGATATGACAAAAAGGGCAATAAAAACATTAAATGAATGCGATTTGATTTTAGCTGAGGATACAAGGCATAGTCAAAAGCTTTTAAATCATTTCGATATTAATACAAAAATGATTTCATATCATAAATTCAATGAAAAGCAAAGAAGCGAAGAAATAATTCAAAGAATATTAGGTGAGGATATAAATGTTGCATTAGTTACTGATGCAGGCACTC
Organism: uncultured Clostridia bacterium; assembly: GCA_964501385.1. Classification (GTDB taxonomy): domain Bacteria; phylum Bacillota; class Clostridia; order Tissierellales; family Sedimentibacteraceae; genus Sedimentibacter. Next base: position 3,395 of record CAZCTI010000118.1, on the reverse strand, counting down.
CTTGCATATCAGACCCTGGTTATGAGTTAGTGAGAGAAGTTAGAGAAAATGGAATTGAGGTAATAGGTTTGACCGGTGCTTCTGCATTAACAACTGCCCTTTCCATATCGGGAATAGAAACATATGAGTTTGTGTTTTACGGATTTTTACCCCGCAAGAAAAACGAGTTAGACAATGCTTTAAAAAGGGTGCTTAATAATCCTGTGAGAACCTTTGTATTTTATGAATCACCAAGAAGAATATTAAATTTAATTGAAAATATAAAAACCCATATGCCAAATTCAACCCTTTGTGTTTGCAAGGAATTAACAAAGCTTCATGAAAAGACATTTTACGGAGGAGTAGATTATGTATTAGAGCAGTTAAACAACCATGAGGATGTGGAAAAAGGAGAATATGTGGTTGTAGGCTACAACAATGATTATAAGGAAAAGGAAGCATCAGAAAATCAAGTTAGCCTCCATGGAATTTTATTTGACAAAATAATAAGAAATGAATATTCTTTAAAAGAAGCTGTAAACGAAGTGGCTTTAGAAGGCATTGCTTCTAAGAACGAGGCATATAAAGCATCATTGGATATAAAAAAATTTATTGAGAAATTAAGGTAGGGGACAACAATGTTAGGAACTATAGCAAATGCAGCAGCAGTAATAGTAGGCGGAATAATAGGACTTGTATTTAAAAATGTAATACCAGAAAAAACATCAGAAGCACTTTTAAAAACCACCGGTTTGGCAGTAATTGCAATAGGAATAAGTTTAATGTCAGCAGGTGAAAATTTTACTTTGTTAATCATATCCTTGATAATAGGAACAATTATAGGTGAAGCTATTGATATTGAAGGGAAATTAGATAAATTTGGAACATTTATCGAATCTAAAATTAAAAATAAGCAAAGCAATGTAGCACTTGGGTTTGTTACATGCACATTGGTTTATTGTGTAGGCTCAATGGCCATTGTAGGCGCAATACAAAGCGGTTTGACAGGAAATCACGAAATTTTATTTTCAAAAGCCGTAATTGACGGTATAACAGCAGTTTCATTTGCAGCAACAATGGGTGCAGGAGTAATTTTATCGGGCATAAGCGTGCTTGTATATCAAGGATTAATCACTATGCTTGCAAGCTTTATGCAATCCTTGTTAAGCCCGGGAGTAGTAGCTGAAATGACTGCCATAGGCGGTGTAATAATTATGGGAATTGGTCTTAATTTTCTTATAGAAAAGAGAATGAGGGTAGGCAATTTATTGCCGTCTATATTCATTCCCATAATATATTATATGTTTTTCTGATGGGGTGAAAAATTGGAAAGAAAGCTAATTTTAAAACCAATCGGTATAATGGCTATATGCCTTATCTTTATTATAGGCTCAATTGTTTTTTCAATTCCTATTTATTATGGTTTCTTAACAGGCATTATTTTTACCTGTGCAGTGCTGTACAAAAGTGGTTATAGTATAAAAGAATTAAGAAAAACTTTTGTTTCTGCAATATGGGATATTAAAAATTTGCTCATAATAATTATGTTTATTGGTGCAACAACTTCTATCTGGCTTGCTTCAGGTGTTGTACCAACAATTATGTACTATGGTTTTTCCTATATGGAAGGAGTAAACTTTCTTTTGGCAGCATTTTTGATAATGTGTGCCGTGTCAATGTTTATGGGCACTGCAATTGGAACACTTAGTACAGTTGGAATATCATTAAGCGGAATTGGTCTTGGAATGGGAATTCCTCATAGCTTAATAGTTGGAGTATTGGTTTCCGGAGCATTCATAGCAGACAAAATATCTCCCTTATCGGGACTTGTAAATTTGGTTATGACAACTGTAAACAGAAGCTATAAGGAAATATTTAAAAGTATGGTTATAACATTGATACCAACCATAATAGTAACTTCAATAATTTATTTCATCATAGGTTCAAAATATACAATGGGAAACACTTCAGACCTTATTTTGTACAAGCAGGCAATTGCAGAAGGCTTTAATACTTCTCCGGTACTTTTGATACTGCCGGTTGTTATTTTAGCATTGTCTATATTAGGGCTTAACTCTATTGTTACATTTTCAATAGGAATTGCTGTAGGGGCAGCTTTAAGCATCATATTTCAAAAATCTGATATTTTTTTAGTAATAAATTCACTTATATTTGGTTACAGGGGTAACACTCCCTCAGCTGAACTGAATAATTTATTGGTAAGCGGCGGAATGGTTTCCATGATAGAAGCTATTTTTATTGTTGTTGGTGCATTTTTACTTATCAAACTTTTTGAAAAAGGAAATATTTTGGTTCCTGTCATGGACAAATTAGTACATGGAATAAATAGTAGAATAAGCTTAATTAGAAGGACAGGATTTATCAGTGTATTGATGACAGTAGCAACATGTGACCAAACATCGGGAATAATACTGCCCGGTACAATACTTCAGAATAAATACAAAGAGTTAAAATTAGACAATGCAGTTTTGGCAAGAACAATATTTGATACGGGAGTTATTGTGGCACCTCTTATGCCATGGAATATAAATTCATTTTTAATAAAACCAATCATGGGTATAACAGCAGCTCAATATGCTCCATATGCAGTACTTTGCTATGTATGTCCACTGATTTCAATCATTGTTTCTTATATTCAATACAAGGATAAAAATACGAATGTATGATCCCATTCCCCTGCGTTTAACTCCTCTTATAATAAAGTAATATATTTCGCGAAAATCTTTATTAATTTAAGAAAAACCCAGAAAAAGTTTAAAAAAATAGAACTTTTTTTTATTATTGCATGTGTTATAGGGTAGTAATATAATATAAATATCATAATAATATAACATATATTTGATTATTGATTAAATAATATAACACAAATAATTTTGGTAGGAGATAATTATGCGAAATTTAACAGCCAACTCAAATGTTTTAAACTGGGTAGACGAAATTATATCTATGACTAATCCATCAAATGTAGTTTGGATTGATGGCAGCGAAGAACAATTTGAAGAACTGCGTAAAGAAGGTTGCTTGACAGGGGAACTTATTAAAATGAATGAAAAAATATATCCCGGATGCTATTATCATCGTTCAGCAAAAGATGATGTAGCAAGAATGGAGGATAAAACATTTATTTGCTCAAGGAAAAAAGAAGATGCAGGCAATACAAATAACTGGAAGAACCCTGAAGAAGCTTATAAATTAGGAAGAGAAATTTTTACTGATTCCATGAAGGGAAGAACAATGTATATAATTCCTTATTCAATGGGACCTGTAGGATCACCATTTTCAAAAATAGGATTAGAAATTACTGATTCTATTTATGTTGTTTTAAGTATGAATATAATGACAAGGGTTGGACAAAAGGTATTGGATGTTTTAGGAGACTCCAACGATTTTGTAAG
>CAZCTI010000117.1:0-5431 GCA_964501385.1 uncultured Clostridia bacterium | reverse complement strand
TGTAATATAATAAGAAAAAATATACCCAACTAAATTAGTAGGAAATACAGCGAAAAAGGAAAGTAACATATAACGAATTTTCAGAGAGAGCGTCTCAAGGCTGAAAGGATGCTTATTGGAAGTATGTGTGAAGTGCCCTTTGGAGTACGGCACCGAATTAAGTAGGCTGCTGCGGAGCCAACCGTTATAATGGAGTAGCATGATAGTGCTATATGAGGGGACTTTGTCAATTAGAGTGGAACCGCGGATTTTATCCGTCTCTTTATAGGGGCGGATTTTTTAATGCCCTTTATGACCTAACCCAATTTCTTCGACTGTTAGAGAGAAAGAAATTGATAGTTGGTAGGTCATACGCAGTGTAATCCCAATTTGTGCGACGATTAAAGGTATGGGGACACACCTCTACTATGAGGCAAGTCTTTGAGGGTAAGAGGAATGTCCCCGAATATGCAAATTGGTGAAGAAGCCTGCGATTTGTAAGTATCTGCAGTTTTCAATTAGTAGCTATATAGATTATCAATTTAGTGGAAAAAGAAAGAGGTTAAAATATGATAAGTAATACAATAAATTTAATAGGAAACACTCCTGTAGTTCAATTGCCGGCAGAAAACATTTATATTAAAATGGAGAAATTCAATCCCGGAGGAAGTGTTAAGGATAGAGCTGCATTAGGGATGATTGAAGATGCTGAAGCAAAAGGACTTCTAAAAAAGAACAGTATTATTGTAGAGCCAACAAGCGGCAACACAGGAATTGCCTTAGCACTTATAGGAAGACTTAAAGGTTATAAAGTAGTGATAGTAATGCCTGAAACAATGAGTGTAGAAAGAAGAAGTATAATTGCGGCACATGGTGCAACATTGATTCTTACAGAAGGTTCAAAAGGAATGAATGGAGCCATAGCAAGAGCTAAGGAATTGTTGCAGCAAGATAATAAATATTTTATGCCTGATCAGTTTAATAATCCGGCAAACCCAAAGATTCATTACAATACAACAGGACAGGAAATTATTAAACAATTAAGCGATATTGATATATTCACAGCCGGTGTTGGTACAGGAGGAACTCTTTCAGGAGTTTCCAAAAGACTTAAGGAATACAACAAAAATATAATTACCGCAGGGGTAGAGCCTTCAAAGTCAGCAGTATTATCAGGTGGCAATCCGTCTCCTCATAAAATTCAGGGAATAGGGGCAGGATTTATTCCGGGAGCCTACAAGAATGATGTTGTTGATGAAATAATTACCGTAACCGATGAAGAAGCAATTGATACTGCTGTTGAAGTTTCTGCCAAAATAGGTATGCTGATTGGTATTTCATCAGGAGCAAATATAGCAGCAGCAAGAAAGCTTTCTGAAAAGTATGGCAGTAATAAAAAGATTTTAACAGTATCTCCTGATGGCGGAGAAAAGTATTTATCATTAGTAAAGTATTAATTGAAAGGAATGATATATATGGCGAAATTTATAAAATCAATAATTGAAGATATAGACTCTGTGTTTGACAGGGATCCTGCTGCAAGAAACAGGATGGAAGTATTATTTTTATATCCTCATATTAAAGCTTTGATTGCATATAAAATTTCACATGGATTATATTTAAAGAAAAAATATTTTTTAGCAAGGTTAGTATCAAACATTGCAAGACACAGAACAGGAATTGAAATTCATCCGGGGGCTACTATAGGCAAGGGGCTTTTTATAGACCACGGCATGGGTGTTGTAATAGGTGAAACTGCAGTTGTAGGGAACAATGTAACAATGTTTCATGGAGCAACATTAGGAGGCACCGGCAATGAAAAGGGAAAAAGACATCCCACTGTAGGAGATAATGTGATAATTGGTGCATCAGCCAAGATTCTTGGGAATATCTATATTGCTTCAGGGACTAAAGTGGGTGCAAATGCTGTTGTATTAAAAGATACAAGTCCTAATTCAACTGTTGTGGGTATTCCTGCAGAAGAAATAAAAAAAGGAAGCAAAATTATTAGCTTGTATGAGTATGCCATCTGAGGAAAGGGGACACACCTCTACCAAATAGGAAGGGGGACACACCTCTGCTTTAGGGATGGTCTTTGTTTGTAGAATGAATGTCACAGTTGGTTTACATAATATAAATTATGTAAACCGGGCGACATCTGGTCTCCCATATATATTGATATACCTGTGTTGCAGGGGTATAACTATTGTAGCAAGTATACAATAAATGGTTAACATAAATTTATTTATGTTAACCATTTTTACTTGCATAAAGGAAAATCTCCATTTCAGCATATCCGGCATTTATTGGTTTTGTCTTACATTATCGAAATTAACTAACGAGGGTTCTCCTTCATTAATTATAATGTGCCCTGATTCATAAGGACCTCCGTCTATTGTAATGTATACTTCATGTACACCGTAGTAGTTACCTAAAGTGTTGGTTAAGCTTTGAAGTATCAAAGCTTCAAAACCTGCTCCCGCATTCATTTCTGTTACAAAATCCTCTGATAAATCAATATGAACGCTATGTTCTTCCTCATCATAGTAAAGTTCATTAATTTTAGTATTTGGACTTATAATCTCGTAAACAGACAAATCTTTGACTATTTTTTCTATGACATCCTTAGGCTCGTCATTAGTGTTAAATTCTATTTGTACACCTATGGTTTCAAGAGAGCCTTCTATATTAGGATAATACAAAGTAATTATTTGTGTCAGAGGTTTATTTTTTTCAATGGATGATAAAGTTGATGATACCTCATAACCTTTGCCAAAGGCAATTGTTTTAACCAATCCCACCCCCTTGGCATAATAATCAACAGTTTTCCCCTGTTTGCCTTCTATGGTAACTTCAATTGCTTTAAAATTACCCATGGGAGTAACTACTTCTTTTGATATGTTGGTTATGACAGCGGTTGTATTTTCGTCATAATTCCAAGAAGTGCCTTCTTTTAAGGGACCTTTTAAGAGTATTTTTCCTCCATCATATTCATTATTTAAAAAATTCTGTCTAAAATAAGTTTCACCCCTTGAATATAATAGGGTTAGTTGATTATCCTTTAATTCCATTACATTAACAGATTCAGTTCCGCCATTATTAGTTCTTGTTTGAATCCTATTATTTGAAATATAATCAACAAAGACAGTATATGTAGCAAACTCATTTCCTTTGCCCACATATGAATATTTTGTATTTTCCTCAATGGGATAATAATCTTCTATTGATAATTCTCCTGTATTGTTATTTGGTTCTCCAGGTTTTGGAGTTATATTATCACATGCTACAATGAGCATTGTTAATATTATTAAAACAAATAATATTTTTTTCATCTAAACCTCCTCCTTAAATCATTGTTAATTTATTATACCCAGATAAACCTTATTAATTACTGTTACACAAAAAAATAACCGGCTTATCCGGTTATTAATTCACTTTGCGTAATTTATTTTTATAAGAATAACCATCAAAACTTTCCCAATGTCTAAGAGAATCAACCATGTATTCAGTAACATTCATATCATAAACTTCATTTAACAATTTTGAAGGTATAACATCATCAGTTTTACCGTAAGCAGCCATTTTCCCATTATCTAAAATCAACATATTATCAGACAGTTTTATAGCTAAATTTAAATCGTGCAAAACACCGATTACAGAATGCCTTTCATTTTTTGACCAATCCTTTAAAAATTCAATTAATTCTGTTTGATGTTTTAAATCCAAGTGGTTTGTAGGCTCATCCAAAAGTATTATACTTGGCTCTTGAACTAAAGTCCTCGCCAAATATACTCTTTGCAGCTGTCCTCCGGACAATGTGCTTATTTGTTTATTTTTTATATTCAATAGTCCTACAGCCTTTAAGCATTTGTCTGTGTACTCCCTGTCTTTAAAGGTGGTTTCCTTAAATGTTCTTCCCTTCATGTGTAGATATCTCCCTAAAAGTACAGTTTCATAAATTGTATATGAAAAGTAAATAGTTGAAATTTGGCTCATGACGGCAATCTTTTTTGCAACTTGTTCTCTTTTCATTTTGTTAATTTCAATTCCATCTATTTTAATATTTCCTTCATGAGGAATAATTCCTGAAATTGCTTTAATCAGTGTTGTTTTCCCGCAACCGTTAGGACCAATAATGCAAAGATTTTCGCCTTCTTTAACATTTAAGGATATATTATTTATTACATCAATTCCGTTATAACCTGCAGATACATTTTGTAAAGTAAGCATTTATAACCCCTTTCTTCTTGAAAAATACACATATGCAAAAAACGGTGCACCTATTAATGCTGTAATTGCCCCAACCGGCAACTCGGAAGGTGATATGATTGTTCTTGCTATCAAGTCACAAATAACCATGAATGAGCCGCCGAACAATACTGACATAGGAATCACTATCTTGTGGTTTGAGCCGAATATTTTCCTAACTACATGAGGTGCAATTAAATCAATAAACCCGATTACTCCGACAAATGCTATGGCGCTGCCTGTGAGAGCTGCAGAAAGACCAAGGAGAATCCATTTAATTTTATGAACATCCACACCCATGGTGAATGCCTGTTCCTCACCAAAAGTCATTATATCCAATTCTTTTGAATAATTCTGTAGAATTATTACACCAATCAATACAATTGGAAACAATATTATTACATTAGACCATTCCTTTAATGAAAAACTTCCCATTTGCCAAAATGTAAGCTGTGCAAGATGGTCTTTTTCCATAGCCATTATTAGCGTAAGTATTGCATTGACAAACAATGAAAATACCATACCTACTAAAATTATAGTATTGTTTTCTAAATTTTTATCCATTTTAGCTGCAAACTTTACAGCTATAAAAACAGTCAACAATCCAAAAGACAATCCAACAACAGGCAAAGTAAATAATCCTAAGAAGGGTATACTAAATCCCGTTACAATAACTATTGCAGCTCCTAAAGACGAACCTGATGACACTCCTAAGGTATATGAAGATGCAAGAGGATTTTTTAAAACAGACTGCATTACAGTACCGCTAACAGCTAAAGCACCACCTACTAAAAATGCTAAAAGTGTCCTTGGCAACCTTAATTTCCAAACGATTGATATAGAAACACTCTGCATATCAGAAGGAAGCTGTGTAGAGAATATTTTGTTGGATATTATATTTATTATATGTTCCGTGGGCACATTAACGCTTCCTAAGCCTACTCCCATCATTAACACTATAATACTTAAAAATACAGATAATATTATTTTAAATTTCAATTTCATTTTAGTATATGTCTGGATAAACAGCCTTTGCCATTTGCTCTAAACCTGTAATAATAAAGTGGTTGGCATGAGATGTTGCATAATTGTCAACAAAGTATACATCATTATTTTTTACTGCAGTCATATTCTCCCATCCGGGGCGGGATTTAATTTCTTCAACAGGATTTTCAATATAATCTACATTTGTAATAATAACATC
>CAZCTI010000116.1:0-5532 GCA_964501385.1 uncultured Clostridia bacterium | reverse complement strand
AAGGTTTGCAAAAGAACAGGTGGAAAATCTTCAGGCTGCAGCATGGCAGTTTGAGCTAAATCCCACAGCAGCCAACCGTAAACTTATGAATGAGATGACCCTTAAGGTTCAGGAAAACAAACTAGCAATGTACGCACTCCAGGACTATGCCAACGAGAGCTTAGATTCAGCCAGGAAGTCCTTCAATGAGACCTTGACTTCCTTCTATGGAAGTGCCGACTCTATAGCCAAAAACAAACTGTCATCCATCACAGGCATACCCGCTGACAGAATTCAAATTCTCAATGCCAGTTCTTCATCACAAGAACTGATGAGGCGGGGAAAGAAAACCACCATAGATAGAGACTGGACTGCTTATTATGTAAATTCCAAGGGTGAAAATGTCTATTTCAATCAGGGGATGACTGAACAAATTTACAATGACAGCTTTTTCGAAGCCTCCCAGGGCTTTAAAAATAAAGATGCAGACTTTTCAAACCGTTATGCCCTAAAGAAAGACCAAACGGTAATAGAGGATATTATAGGCCATAGGGAAAGCTATGGTAAGGACCTTGATAAGATGTTAGATAAAAAGCTCCACACTATGGCTTTGGATAATCCGGACAAGGTTGCAGCCACAGTTTCCCAAAAGGGCAAGGAGTGGTTCCAAAGGGGTGATGAGCTCATGGCAAAAGCAAGTGAAGTTGCTGATCCTTCTAAAAGACAGCTTATGTTGGCGGATGCTATAGGTGATAAAATGGATGGCCATCGCCAGCTTGTAAAACAATTTGACAATTGTATCAATCCAAGGGATGTAGCCAGAAGAAGCGGTGCTGAAGCTAGCAAAATACCTGATAGGCTCCGTGTTGCCCTAGAGATGAGCCGCAGGATGCTGAAAAATGACAGCAACATCACCTTGACTGACTTAGAAAACAGTCTTCAAGCCTTAGACTTTACGCCGGATAGTCTTGCCGACTCACTAGGCCATGTTATACGGTTAATAGGGTGATGTGTGGAGGGGCGATTCGAGCACCAGTGTGGATTTACAAGTGAGGCGATGAGTTTATCAACATCGCTTCTTTTTTATTATAGGTAGATATTGCCCACCTAAGAAACCAAAGCGAAAAACCTCGGGGTGTAGGGCAGAGCCTGATGTCATTAAAACACTAAAGAATAATTCAAAAATTAGTGGGAATTATTGTTTAGAGGATAAATAATTTGTCCAAATATGGGCTTTGTTCCTAAATTATATTGAAGGGCAAAGATAATTGTGCTAAAATTATTAAAGAGGAAATACTTGAATAAGCATTAAAGTAGAGGTAGCAATATGAATGAAATAATGCATGGTAAAAGATGGAAGCAATTTAATACCCCTAGACTTTCTACTGCAGGATTTTCATTTATATTTGCTTATGTTTTATCCTTTCAGTTTGAAGGACAAGTCCTTTACAGCTTGCTAAATATGAAAGAAATAGATACCTCTGCTTATATAATGGCTGCAATTATAGTGCATTTTGCAGGTCTTTCAACTTGCGGTTTTTTTGTAAAATCTCATATTGCTGCTAAAAACATGATGATAGGTGGTACGATTATATGCTTAGTTGTCACAATACCTTTCTTTTTTACTCCATCAGCCTTATGGATGGGAAGTTTAATAATCGGAGGATTTATAAACGGTTGCGCAGTGGCAGCATGGGGATATTTTCTTAGGGCATTTACTCCCAAAAATGAGCGTATTAAAACCTGTGCTGATGTGCTGATTTATTCCAACATAATAATGATTTTGGTCAATGTGATTGCCATGAACCGAGCACCCTTGATAGGATTGGTTCTTTCCATGCTCTGTCTTGTAATTGGTGCAACTTTTATATGGATACTGCCGGCAGAGTCAACGTATGAACAGAAAATACTAAATAACAATGTAGGTGGCGGCATTAAAAATCCAATGATACTCTTGTGCATTTTTGTGTTTATCATTACAATAAATTCAGGGTTGATGTACCAGGTGATAAACCCCGCTTTTGACCACTTGGCGGGATTTGTAAGTTGGTATTGGGCGGTACCTTATATTGTAGCCTTAACTATTATGCGAAATCTGCCCGCAAAAGCTAATCGTTCAATAATATTGTATTTAGGTATGGCAATGATTATGGGAGCCTTCATAACTTTTATGATGTTGGACCGAAGTGTTTTAGATTATTTTATTGTTGATACATTGATGCTTGGTGCATGCGGTATTTTTGATTTATTTTGGTGGAGCATCCTTGGTGATATGCTTGATTACACCGAGAATCCGGCAATGCTGTTTGGTATCGGACTATCTTCAAATGTGTTAGGTGTTCTTTGCGGAGGTTTCATAGGAGTGTTAGTAACATCCATTGGACTTCCTGATGCGGAGGTGGCGGTAATTGCTCTTACGATGGTCTGCATTACTCTTGTTATGCTGCCGCCACTTAACAATCAGCTTGCACTGTTGCTGAAAAATAATGCTTATCTTGCTGTTTATGATAATATGAGCCAGTCACAGCAAACGGACATCATTCGATATGTTAAAACACTAGATCCACTGACAGTTCGGGAAGAGGAGGTATTGCAGCTTATTTTATCAGGTAAATCCAACAGAGAAATTGCCGAACTTTTATTCATTAGTGAGAGCACTGTAAAGACGCACGCAAGGAATATTTTTTCAAAATATGATGTTGGTAGCCGGGCAGAGCTAATAAGCACCCTCCTCAAAAATCAAGTCAGTTCTAACCTATAAGTTTATATAAATATTGTTAAATATAACCCCTCATACTAAAGTATGAGGGTTTTTTTTGTAAGTTCATCCTTTTGAACGATGTTTTATTAAGCTTTCTCTTTTAAAATATCTAAGTATAAGAGGATGTGTCAAAACCCTAAAATATAAGAATCTAATGCAATTATTAAGCAGGAAAACGATATGGAAGGAAAACAAAAGGAGGACGAAATGAAAAATAAAATAATATCTCTACTATTAATTAGTTCAATAATATTTAACATGGTCGGCTTTTCCGGCTGCAGTAAAGCCGAAGAAAAGCCCGTTGATACATATGTTCAGTTGCCTGAACATATAACAGGTACTGTGTCAGATGAAAACTTGACCGTTTCTCAAGATGGAGTTTCATTTACAATAGAAGAAGGCTCAGTGATAGAGGATACTAATGTAGAAATAACTTTAAAAAAGGATTTACCTCCAATTATTGTTGGAGACGAGGAAATTATGCTGACTGCTTATGATTTCAGCGTTACCGGTGAGGAACCCTTAGGTGTCATGACATTGGAAATTCCTTTTACTGCTTCAGATGATGAGGTTTTTGCCGCATATTACAATTCTGAAAGCGGTGAATGGGAGCCGGTAGAGTTTGTATATGATGCAGAAAGAAAGTGTGCTGTTATTTATACCACTCATTTATCTTCCTATGGTCTCTTTACAGTTAAAAACGAGAATACACGAAATGCACTGATTGCTTATACCTACAATTTGGAATTGGCGGAAGTTAATATAAACGAAGCAATAAGAATGCTTGAAAATGCTATGGAAGATCCTGATACCTTCTATGAAGATTGCTTTAATTTAATTTCAAACAGTGTATCTATTCATAGCAATATTACAACTAATTTGGTGGATCTTGCGTCTGGCTTGTCTTCATATGTTCCTACTTTTAGTGAAGGATTGAAGGGTAATGTTACAAAGTTTGGATATTTATTGACCGGTATTGAGGTTGTGAATGCATTTATGAATGATGATAAACCAGCCGCAGTTTGGAAGATGTTTGATACAGCAGTAGGATTCAACGTGGATAAAATTGCATCATTGAGCGGTACTGCCTCTATGGCGGCAGGTTTATTCTCAGTCGGACTTGTAAACTATGCATTAAATGAATTTATTTCAACCGCATTACAAGGCAGAACTGATATGTATGAAAGGGCTTATAATCTTTATTATAAGGAAAATGGCAGAACAACTGCAGAATGGGTTTATTTAATTAGAGTAATGGTAGAAACCGGCAAGGATCCGGAGGAGACAGGGCTGGCTATATCTGCCGAGATTAAGCGATATGTTAATGAGTTTTGGGAGGATCAGCTTACTGTTGCTGAATATGGCAAAGATGCTAACCCTAATGCATGGTCATCAGGCTCATTAGGAGGACTTAACAATAGTGTTAAGAAAGAAATAAGCGACTACCATCAAATGACAATTGAAAGAGTTGTAGATAATATACTAAACCGTATTCAAATAGAAAACAAAATCAACATGCAATCAGAAATGCGTAAAGAATTATTTAATTTCCAAAAAAAGATGAATTCTATAGTTACTATATCAGTAAAAGACAGCAAAGCAGAAAATGAGCCATCGCATTTTGCAGGTGCTATTATAAGATTTTCTGAGCTTCCTCCAAGCATTGAAGACCCGGAGAAATGGGAAAGTAAAATTTCAGAAAAGGGTGTAGCAAGAATTCAATTTAGAGTATTGGCTCACCTTTTAGCCGGCAGCCCAAGAAAAATGGAAATAGTAAAGAAGTCGGGTGACAAGGAAGATGTTATGATTAGATTTAATGCCAAATTCAGCCTGCCTGAATCCAAATTAGATTTAGCGGATCTTTATCCAAAATCAGATTATCCTAAAAATATAGGGGGGAGCTATACAGTTTCAATGTACAATACATCTACAGGAAAAACTATTGATGACTTGATGCTGAAGGTTACTGTTACACAAGAGGTTTCTGACGGCTGTTATGCGGATTTCTATCTTGAAAACGCAGGCTCGGTATATTTGAATGGAAACTATTTTTATCGATATGCAACAGGGAAGGTTAACTATGCTCTTGGAGACATGAATTTCTCAGGTGACGAAAACAATGTAAGCTTTAAATTTGATGCATATGATAATCAAAAAAATGTATGGGGTGCTTTTACCGGACATAAATAACACTCTTTACAGGGCAGAATAGAAATAAAAGGGGAGTGATACAAGTGGAGTCTATTAATAGAATACGCAATTATTATGTTGTGTTTTTTGTAATTGCTACTTTGTTGACTCTATGGTTTGCTTTGCAGCTTATTTACGAGGCATCATTTGTCTTTGGAAATATAAGCATTGTGCTTTTCATTTATGTAATTAAACAAAGCCGACTGCTTTACGATGCTAAGCTCATTTTTGATAATTGCATTTTTAAAGTGCCGTCAGCAATCGCCTCCACATCAAACAATGAAGTAAAATTAGCAGTCGAAGAAATTGTAGTGTCTACTTTTGGACTTATTATAGGCAACAAACTTTACAAATGGGGTTATCACGGAGCATATGGTGTAAAATTGAAAGCCATTGAGATTGATCGGGAGCGAGTTTATTTAATCTTTGGCGATACATCAAAAACTATGAGGGTCGAATTATTGCACGGCATTACAATTAAGCAGGAGGTGTTGGATATAAAGCAGAAATTCTGGAGAGAAACAGGTATAGACACAGTTTTAAACGGCTGGTAAAAAGTATAACATAAGGGAGAGGGCTGTCATTCGCCTATCCCTTAGAAT
>CAZCTI010000115.1:0-5539 GCA_964501385.1 uncultured Clostridia bacterium | reverse complement strand
TTTTTTCAGGAATGCTTGGTTTTGTAATATTATACAGCATGACTCTCATGAGCATAAATGAAAGAACTTTGGAATTTTCGTCATTGAGGGTAATGGGTTTATTAAAAACGGAAATATTTAAGATGATTATTAAGGAAAACATGATGATGTCTGTCTTGGGCATAATAGCAGGCATACCCCTTGGAAAGTGGCTCATAGATTATTTAGGCTTAATGTTTAGTACAGATATTTACACGCTGCAAGGAGTTGTAACATTAAAAGATATAATAACGGCAATTATTTTAACAATTATTTTTATAATATCGGCACAATTAATGACTTATGCAAAAATTCACAAGCTTGACTTCATGCAATCTCTTAAAAACAGAATAACATAAAATTTAATTTGGAGGCAAAAATGAAAATAAAGAATAAAAAGAAGTATGTATTATTGTCAGCATTATTGGTAATTGCATTTGTTATAGTATTTTCGTTTTTTACGGGAGGGCAGGACCCATATGAGGGTAAGACATCAAAAGTAGAGTCGGGAACAATTCGAAAAACTTTGGAAGAAACAGGCACTGTATATTCTAAAAGAGTTAATACATTCTATTCAGATATGAGCAGAAGAGTAAAAACTCTTAATGTGTCTGTTGGAGATAAAGTAAAAAAGGGTGATGTAATTTTAATTTATGAAAATAATTATGATTTGGAAATTGAAAGAGCAAATAAGCAAATTGAAGCAATTACTGCATCTTACAATGAATCCATAAAAGGTGCTGATTTTCAGGAAATTTCAAATTTAAAGCTAAATATAAGCACCATTGAAACCAACTTAAGCTTTGCAAAAGGCAATCTTGAAAAAATGGAAGCTTTGTATGAAAATGATGCTGTAAGCCAAGTAGAATATGATGAAGCAAAAAATAATGTTTCAGTACTTGAAAATCAACTCCAGGAAGCAAACAACAATTACAGTATGCTGATAAAAGGGGTTTCCTCCAATGTTAAAAAGCAATATGAAGCCCAAATTGAAGAGGTTATGATACAAATAAAGATTTTGGAGAAAAATATAGAACAGTCTTCCATAATTGCTGAATTTGATGGTATAATTACTGAGCTAAATGTCCACCAGGGAAGCATGACCCAGGCAGGAGTTCCGGTTGTTGAAATTCAAGATGATTTAAGTACCGGTATTTATGTGGAAGTATTGGCTGAGGACGCTGTGGAAGTTACAAAGGGAATGGCTTTTAATCTAATAAAAGATGATGAAGTTACAAATACTCTTACAATTAGCAGGATTTATCCAAAAGCATTGGCAAAAATTTCTGACTTGGGTGTTGAGCAAAAACGTGTTAGAATAGAAGCCGATTTGGAGGATTTAAGTTTTAGATTAGGATCTGAGACTGATGTAGAAATAGTTTTACAGGAGAAAAAAGATGTATTATTGGTTGACAAAGATGCAGTTTATGAAAGAGAGCATAAAAAGTATGTGACTGTAGTAGATGGTGAAAGTGAAATAGAAATGGAAATAACTACCGGTATAGAAGATGACAACAATGTAGAAGTGTTGTCAGGGCTTAATTTAAATGATGTGGTTCTGACAGAGTATTAAAGATGAGATTCTTCACCTGCGGTTCAGAATGACAAAGCTGTCATCCTGAGCGTAGCGAAGGATCTCAGAGAAAATTAACTTTTGAAGGAGAAATGTATGAAATACGATTTAATAATAGTTGGGGCAGGTCCTTCAGGGATATTCACTGCCTTAGAATTAATTAGAAGCAACCCTGATAAAAAAATATTGTTAATTGAACAAGGAAAATCAATAACTAAAAGAAATTGTCCTAAAGACAAAACGAAAAAATGCATTAATTGTCAGCCTTATTGCAATATTACAACAGGTTTTTCAGGTGCAGGAGCATTTTCTGATGGCAAGCTGTCATTAAGCCCTGAGGTTGGAGGAGATTTGCCTGAATTAATAGGTTATGATTATACTCAGCAGCTAATAGAGTACACTGATAAAATATATCTTGAATTTGGTGCTGACAGTAAGGTTGAAGGTGTTGAAGCAAAGGAAGAAATAAAGGAAGTAAGAAGAAAAGCAATTGAAGCAGGATTAAAACTTGTGGATTGTCCCATAAGACATCTTGGAACTGAAAAAGCTCAAGAAATATATGGAGAAATTGAAGAATATTTAGTTAAAAACGGTGTTGAAATTAAGTTTAATACTCAAGCAACGGACATTATAGTTGAAGGTGGTTTAATTAAAGGTGTTGTGATTACGGATTCCTTAAAGAAAAAAATCAGTGAAGAAATATATGCAGATACCGTTGTTATATCTGCCGGCAGGAAGGGAGCTGATTGGCTTAAATCTCTTTGTGTTAAGCATAATATTGACCATAGAGCAGGTACGGTTGACATCGGTGTGAGAGTTGAAGTAAGAAATGAGGTAATGGAAAGGGTAAACAATATTTTGTATGAATCAAAATTGGTAGGTTATCCTCGCCCTTTTAAAGATAAAGTAAGAACATTTTGTCAAAATCCCGGAGGATTTGTAAGCCAGGAAAATTACGATAACAATCTTGCCGTTGTAAACGGCCATTCTTACAAAGACAGAAAATCCAATAATACAAACTTAGCAATATTAAGTTCTCACAATTTCAGCAATCCTTTTAATGAACCTATTAAGTATGGTGCTAAAGTTGCGGAATTATTAAACATGCTTGGAGACGGGAAAATTTTAGTTCAAAGATACGGTGACATATTAGACGGCAAAAGAACATGGCAAAATGAATTATCCAGGTCAAATGTTATACCTACATTACCGGATGCTGTTGCAGGTGATATAACATCAGCTATGCCTTATAGAACAATGACTAATATTTTAAACTTTATTGAAGCATTAAATGTAGTAGTACCGGGATTTGCCGGAACAGAAACACTTCTTTACGGACCTGAAGTGAAATTTTACAGCAATAAAGTGGAAATAAGTCAAGATTTTGAAACAAATATAAAAAACTTGTATTGTTTGGGAGATTCAAGCGGCTGGACAAGGGGATTGATGATGGCTTCCCTCATGGGAGTTAGAATGGGGCAAATATTAGGGAAAGGGTACAAGTTTATGTAATAAATAAAAAAATTGCCAATATATTATACTATTAATGTTGTTTAACAACATCAAATTATTACAGGAGGGCAAATAATTTGGAATGGTATAACAAAGGCAAAAGCGAAGTATTAAAGGAACTAAACACGGATTTCAGTGTAGGTCTAAGTGAGAGAGAAGCAGTAAGAAGAATTGAGGAGTATGGTAAAAATGAACTTTTAATTCAGTCTAAAAAGAGTTTCTTGTCTAAATTTATAGCTCAGTTTGCAGATTTTTTAATCATTATTTTGCTTCTTGCAGCAGGTATTTCTGCATTTGTTGGTGAAAAAGACGATGCAATAATTATTTTATCAATAGTGGTTATAAATGCTGCCCTTGGTATCTATCAGGAAGGAAAAGCCGAAAAGTCGGTAGAAGCTCTGCAAAGGTTAAGTGCCCCTAACGCTAAGGTTATTAGGGAGGGTAATTTAATTGTAATACCTGCAGCTGAAATTGTGCCGGGAGATGTGGTAGTATTGGAGGCAGGAGATATAATTCCTGCTGATTTAAGATTTTTCGAAACATCAAACTTAAAAATTGAAGAAGCATCTTTAACAGGTGAGTCGGTTCCTGTTGAAAAGCATGCAAAAGCAAAAATAGTTGGTGCCGTTGGTATCGGGGACAGGCATAATATGGGATTCTCAAGCACTATTGTAACTTATGGCAGGGGCAAGGGAATAGTAACTACTACAGGTCACAATACGGAAATAGGAAACATTGCTGTCAAAATTCAGTCTTATGATGAAGAAGAAACACCTCTGCAGATAAAATTAAACCAGTTAGGAAAGGTTTTAGGAACTCTTACAATTGCTATTTGTATTATAGTATTTGCCGTAGGCATGTTTCAAGGAAGACATCCTATTGAAATGCTTTTAACATCCATAAGTCTTGCAGTTGCAGCAATACCTGAAGGTTTACCGGCAATTGTTACAATTGTTTTATCTATTGGAATGAACAGGATGGCAGGTAAAAATGCCATTGTTAAAAAACTTTTGGCAGTTGAAACATTAGGTGCCACATCTGTTATTTGTTCAGATAAAACAGGAACCTTGACACAAAATGAAATGACTGTTGTAAAAGCATATGTTGATGACAGGATTTTGGATGTGGGAGGTATAGGGTACGAACCAAAGGGAGATGTAAAACTCGACGGTAGAATAATAGGTATTAACTCACTTCCTAATTTAAGAAATTTAATATCCATAGGAACATTATCAAATGATTCAAAATTAGATAATTCATCAGGTACATATAAAATCATAGGGGACCCCACTGAAGGAGCAATTGTTGCTTTTGCAGGCAAGTTAGGACAAACCTCACAGCAGCTTAATATGATTTATCCAAGAATTGCAGAGCTTCCCTTTGATTCAGGAAGAAAAATGATGACAACATTCCATTCTGATTATATAGAAGGAAAAATTGTTTCATTTACAAAGGGAGCACCTGATATTGTTATAAATAAATGCAATAAAATTGCACTTAACGGTAAAATTATTGATTTTAACAAAGAATTAAAGCAGAAGGTATTGGCTGTAAACCGTAGTTTTGCACGATCTGCTTTAAGAGTATTGTCTGGTGCTTATAAGGTTTGGGACAGGTTACCGGAGCATCCTACCTTTGAGCAGGCTGAAAATGACATGATATTTGTAGGGTTAGTAGGAATGATTGACCCTCCAAGGCCTGAGGTAAAAGAGTCCATAGCTGAATGCAGACATGCAGGGATTGAAACTGTAATGATTACAGGAGATTACAAGGAAACTGCCTATGCCATTGCAAAAGAATTAGGAATGGTAGACCATGAAGGGCAGGCCATGATGGGTGAGGAGTTAGACAATTATTCGGATGAAGAGTTAAAGGAAGTTGTAAAGAAAATAAAAGTTTATGCCAGAGTATCTCCTGAGCATAAAGTTAAAATAGTTACATCATTAAAAGAAAACGGACATATTACCTCCATGACAGGGGATGGGGTTAATGATGCACTTGCACTTAAGAAGGCGGATATTGGCGTTGCTATGGGAATTACCGGCACGGATGTTGCTAAAAATACAGCAGAAGTTATACTTACGGATGATAATTTTGCAACTATAGTAAATGCAGTAGAGGAAGGAAGAATAATTTTTTCTAATATTAAGAAGTTTGTATTCTTTTTATTAAGCTGCAATATAGGAGAAATTCTTCTTGTATTTGTAAGTATTTTATTAGGCTGGGAGGTTCCACTTTTACCTATACAGCTTTTGTGGCTGAATCTTGTTACAGACAGCTTTCCTGCATTAGCTTTGGGGGTTGAAAATGCAGAGCCCGGCATTATGAAACAGCCTCCAAGAAATACAAAAGAAGCAATTCTTGATAAGGAAATGATTGGAGGAATTGTATTTCAGGCTATTGCCATATCAATTGCATCGCTTTATACTTATTATT
>CAZCTI010000114.1:0-5543 GCA_964501385.1 uncultured Clostridia bacterium | reverse complement strand
CATGGTGTAAGTCAGAAGGAATGTCCCCGAATTGTAATGGGGACACACCTTCTTAGGTGAGAGTCATAGGGCGAGTCAGAAGGAATGTCCCCGAATTGTAATGGGGACACACCTTCTTACTGCACTTCTTCAACTGTTTCCGGATTTATAAATTCCGGAGGATACAATACTTTTGTGGTATCCAATTCTTCAACAAAATCAGTTAATTCTTTACCAACTACAGTGATTTTTATACTGTCTACTCCAGGTATGGTGGTGAAGGTATACATAAAGGATTCTAACACCATATGCCTTAAATCATTTTTATCCTTGTATATATTCAATAAATCCTCATTAAAATCAAGTATAAGTGTTCTTCCTTGCAATGTTGCATTGCTTAAAGATATTGTCTTTGGCACTGGGCTAATACCATAAGGTAAATCTGTATCATGATATGCTTCAAATAATTTTTGAGCTTTTGTTTCTATTGTGTCGTTTGCCGTAATTCCAATTTGTTCAGTGGATAATTGATGTTCAAATAAATAGTATCTGCCGTCTGCCTTATAAGCCATATATAATATATAATTATTTTCGACATTAGGTACAGCATTCATTGTAATACCATGGAAGTAAGTTTCGACACTTCTTCTGTCAACGGTAAATGAAACACTGTGGATTGGCCAGTATCTGTCTACTGCAAATATTGTTTGTACAAAAGAACTATATGACAATGCTCCTCCCGTGCTTCCGTTGTTGTAGCCTTCATAAGAGCTTGGAATATCAATAACTACATTTCCGTTGTTGTATGTTGTGTTAGTAACATCCTTGATTACAGATTTAAGTTCGTTGTTAAGGGGACCATTTTGCAGCTGTTCAATTGCCATTCGTGTAATAGATTTATCTTCAACAACAAATCTTGAAACAGGAATAAGTGTATCTGCATTTTTTGTTGTGAAATATAAGGTCAGTCCCTTAGTTCCTGTAGGTGCTGTATTTGCAGCAGGATAATAATTGCCTGCAGTATCATATGTCACTGTTACTGTTACTTTAGACTTATTCTCATCTGTTATTAAATTTGAGCTAAATATAAATTTATATATTCCATCTTCAAGACCTAAGTTCTTTTGACTTAAATTTAAGGTAGTAACTAAAGGATTATCATAACTGACAGAAATTGTTGCATCAATTGAAGGTGAAATAAGTTCTAAATTTTTTATGTTACTTTTAATCAATTGGTTATCCATATATATGTCAACATTAAAAATATTGTTTGTAACAATTCTTATTACTTCTCCCTTATCAGATAGATGATTTATTGTTATTGATTCAGGATTAAGCAATTTGTCTTCTTCAATTTTCAAACTTAAAGTACTTTCCTCAACTGGAGTTTCAATTTGAATAGTTCCCCTATAGTCAATGGGTGACAGATTAAATAAATATGTAGATGAACATAAACCTATTAGACCCACAATTATAATATTAACGAACGCTCTCATTATTAACACCTCATAAATTTATATATTAATATTATATAACAGAAACATATAAAAACAAAGAAATATATTAGCAGCACAAGATAAAATTCATATAATATTGTAATATCAATAAATGGAGTGATGAAAGTGGACAAGAGAAATTACGACAAAGATATGGTAAATAAAATGTATGACATAATTGAATTGATTTATATTTTAAACAGACTTACTAATGAATTTTACGAAGAGGATTATTCTAAACAATATTTATTGGATATGATGGATAATATGCAAAATGTAAAATACAGCTATGATAAATACAGGGGAAGGGAAGGTAAAAATAAGATAATAAACAATAGTTACAATCAATACGTTAAAAAGAATGGTTTCTTAGATAAAATTATTTTTTATTTAAAGTCTTTAAATGAAGATTAATAAAGTAACACTTAGTGGTCTTAGGAATAATATATATTAAAATTATTTTTTAGGAGGTTCTATATGTTTAACAATATATTAGGAGACAGCGGAGATAGCTTACTATTTTTCTTCTTACTTTTAGTAGTTCTTGCATGCTTCTGCGGAGATGATGGTTTGTTAGGAGGAGTTGGCGGTTTTGGAGACAATGACAGCTTGTTATTCTTCTTCTTGTTGTTGGTAGTACTATATTGCAGCTGTGGTGACAGGGTTGGCGGAATCGGCGACCGTTGCTAAAGAGGAATGTCGCCGTTATAATAGTACATTTAAAAAGGCTTCTCGTTACGGGAAGCTTTTTGTATGCCCTAACCCCGTTTTTATGAGTCTTTTTTCATAAAAACGGTTGGTAGGTCAACCGCACAGAATTCCCAATTTATGCGACTGAAGGAGTAAATAAATTGGTGAATTCCCCTGTGTATGCCCTAACCCCGTTTTTATGAGTCTTTTTTCATAAAAACTATAATTTTCATTTTATTGCGTGCAAAAAAGCAAAATGTCTTCAATATACATACAGTTATTTATGTGAGAAAAACGTGAGGAAAACGATTATTGCATAATTAATTATAATTTTAAGTATAATAATCTACGGGTAAATGGATACAATAGTTGAAATAATAGATAAAAATAATTAAAAATACTTGTTGACAAGCTATTTTAAATGTATTAATATAATTTTTAAAATTACTTAATAGGTGGTGGCACAAATGAAAAAAAGAATGTTTTTATCATTACTTGCATTAGTATTGGTAATGAGTTTGCTTGTTGGCTGTGGAAATGGCGGAGCAAATAATAACAAGGATAAAGATGGAATAAAAATTGGAATTAACTATGAACTTTCAGGAGGGGTTGCATCATACGGTCAATCAAGTGTTGACGGTATTATGATGGCATTTGACGAAATAAATGCTGCAGGCGGAATTAACGGCAAACAAATTATTCCTGTTAAAATTGACAACAAGTCAGAAGCTTCAGAAGCAACTTCTGTGGCAACAAGACTTATGACTCAGGAAGGTGTCGTACTTTCTTTGGGACCGGCAACATCAGGAAACTTCATGGCTACTATACCTGTAGCACAACAAAGTAAAATTCCTGTATTGTCTTCTTCATCTACTGCAGATAATGGAGTAACTACAGATGCTGAAGGAAAAGTATATGATTACGCATTCCGTTTATGCTTTAAAGATTCATTCCAAGGTGTTACTATGGCAAACTTTGCATTAAACAACTTAGGAGCAAAGAAGGCAGTTGTAATTAAAGATACTTCAAGCGATTACGGCAAAGGTCTTGCTGAAAACTTTATATCTACTTTTGAAGGTGCCGGTGGCGAAATAGTAGAAGAATTAGGATATGTAAAGGGTGATAAAGATTTTAATGCAGTATTGACTAGTATTAGAGGAAAAGATTTTGATGTAATATTTATACCCGGATATTACGATGAAGCAGGATTGATTATAAAACAAGCAAGAGATTTGAAAATAGATGCTCCAATACTTGGTGCTGATGGCTTTGACTCTCCGGTTCTTTTAGAACTTGCAGGAGAGGCAGCTTTAAATAATGTATATTTTTCAAATCACTATTCCTCATTGGATGAAGACCCGTTAGTAAAAGACTTTATTGCTAAGTATAAAGGAAAATACAATACTGAGCCAAATGCATTTAATGCACTTGGTTACGACTTGGGAAGATGGGCAGCTGATGCGGTAAAACGTTCAGGTTCAGCTGATCCGGCTGCAATTACAAAAGCATTGGCAGAAACAAAAGGCTTTGAAGGTGTTACAGGAACATTTGATATGGATGAAAATCATAACCCTGTTAAATCTATAGTTGTTATCGGGTTGGTAAATGGAGTTCAAACTACAAGCATTAAGGTAGATCCTAAATAATAAAAGGATAAGGTATGGGGACACACCTTCATGGATGGTATGCCTTTGGGGTATATTCATGAAGGAATGTCCCCAATTTATTAAGTTAGCATGTTTATGCTAACTTGATTTTATAGTTATATAAGGAGGTAGCAACCTTGGATCAATTTTTGCAACAAATAGTAAACGGTATTTCATTAGGAAGTATATATGCATTGGTAGCTTTAGGCTATACGATGGTTTATGGAATAATTAAATTAATAAATTTTGCTCACGGTGATGTATATATGATAGGTGCTTATGTGGGATTTGCAGTAACCACATTCATGGGCATAGGGTTTATTCCTGCCTTAATAATATCTATGGGGGCATGTGCAATGCTTGGCATGACTATTGAAAAGGTTGCTTATAAGCCCCTTAGAAATTCTACCCGAATTGCGGTTTTAATTACAGCTATCGGAGTATCTTTATTGTTGGAATATATTATGATGTATTTTGTTGGAGCCCAAGTAAGATCATATCCAAAATTATTGTCTGAAAAAGTATTTACCATAGGAAGTGTTTTAATAAAATCACAACAAATATACATTGTAATTACTGCATTAGTTTTGATGGTTATATTGCAATATGTAGTTAAAAAAACAAAAGTGGGAAAAGCGATGAGAGCGGTATCTGCTGACAAGGATGCAGCTTTATTGATGGGAATAAAAGTAGATAATACAATATCTTTTACATTTGCCATAGGTTCTGCTTTGGCAGGAGCAGGAGGAGTATTGGTAGGAATATATTATAATTCCATTGATCCTCTTATGGGTACAATGCCCGGGCTAAAGGCCTTTGTCGCTGCAGTTTTCGGAGGTATTGGAAGTATCCCCGGTGCCATGATTGGTGGCCTGTCTATAGGAATGCTTGAAACATTGGTGGCAGGTTACGGTAATTCAAAGTTTAGGGATGCGGCTGTTTTTGCTTTCTTAATTGTAATTCTGATTTTGAAACCTTCCGGTTTATTAGGCAAGAATACGAAAGAGAAGGTGTAATATGAAAGTATTAAATAAAAAGAATATAATGACTTTAATTATCATAATAATTATTTATGCTTTGGTTCAGGTTCTTTTAACAAGCGGATTCATAAACAGCTTCTATGAAATTACTATTGCAACTATCTGCATCAATATAATTCTTGCCGTAAGCTTGAACTTAGTTACCGGATTTACGGGACAATTTTCACTTGGTCATGCAGGCTTCATGTCAATAGGCGCTTATGTAGGTGCTCTAATAAATATGGAAATGAACTCAACTCTTGGATTCTTGGTTGGAATAGCTTTAGGTGCAGTGTCTGCAGCAATAGTAGGATTTTTTATAGGAACGCCTACCTTGAGGCTAAAAGGAGATTACTTAGCTATTGCAACATTAGGTATGGCTGAAATTATAAGAGTGTTATTTTTAAATATGGATGATATTACTAATGGAGCTGCCGGTTTATTCGGTATACCAAGATATACAAATTGGATTTGGTTATTTTTCTTTACTGTGTTAACATTGGTGATAATAAAAAACTTTGTCAATTCATCTCAAGGACGTGCATGCATTTCAATAAGAGAAGATGAAATTGCAGCGGAATCCATGGGTATTAACACTACAAAATATAAGGTAATGGCATTTTCCATGGGTGCTTTTTTTGCAGGAATAGCCGGTGCATTATATTCATCGTATTTTTACTTTATTAATCCTATGATGTTCGGGTTCCAGAAAT
>CAZCTI010000113.1:3871-5713 GCA_964501385.1 uncultured Clostridia bacterium | reverse complement strand
ATTATATTTTCGGGTATTTGTACTTTCGGAAGGTATTTTTTATTTACTCTTTCAGTTCTTAAAGTTTCGCATTGATTTTCATCTCTTAGCCATACAGTAACCTTGTGTCCGTTTTCTGAAAGAAGCTTGGCAAGTGCCGTACCCCAGCTGCCTCCCCCAAGCAATGTTATATTTTTCAAAACATCATCTCCTAAAATTTGTTTTCATTCCCCTTCATCAAGCGTTTAATATTGTCCTTATGTCTGTATATTGACATGCTTGCAACAAATACAGTAAAAATTAAAAGGTCAATAGTTAGTGGACGTATAAATAAAATTGCAACTAATGGTGCAGATGCCATTCCTAAAATAGAGCCTAGCGAAACAGTCCTTGTAAAAATAATTACCACAGCACCAAAAACCACACATATTAATGTAAGATGCAAATTTACAAATACCATAACTCCTATGGTTGTGGCAACCCCTTTTCCTCCTCTAAAATTAAGGAGTACAGGCCAATTGTGACCTATTATTGCAAAAGCTCCTGCTATGTAAGCTCCTGTTTGCCCTCCAAAGTATCTGCCTAAGATAACTGCAGCTACTCCTTTTAATACATCACCAAGAAAAACCATTACACCTATTTTTTTGCCAAATGCTCTTATGGCATTTGTGGTACCTGCATTACCGCTTCCATAATCTCTAACGTCTTTTTTAGTTAATATTTTTCCCAATATATAAGCAAATGATATATTGCCTATAAAATAAGCTATTATTGCTAATAATACGTAGTTCATACTGCCTCCGATATCCTTATGTATTGTCATCCTGAGTGCAGCGAAGGATCTTATTTTCTCTTCCTACGAAAAAATGAGTTTCTTCGGGCTAAAGCCCTCAGAATGACAAAAAACTCTTATAAATTTTTTTCGCTTCTATTTCTAAATTCTATAACAATTGGCGTTCCTTTATATTCGAAGGATTCTCTAATTTTATTCTCTATATATCTTTGGTATGAAAAATGAACAATTTCTTTATCATTTACAAAAATAAGATATTTCGGAGGATTAACTGCTACCTGAGTGCCGTAATAAATTTTTAGTCTTTTCCCTTTTACGGTTGCAGGCTGATTCATAAGAACCGCCTCTGTCAAAATATCATTTAATACTCCTGTAGAAACCCTTAAATTTCTAAAACTGTATACTTCATCAACAGCATCAAGTATTTTATTTACCCTCTGTCCTGTTAGGGCAGAAACTGTCATAATTGGTGCATATGTGGCATATGCAATTTTTTGCCTTATATCATCTGTAAATTCCTTAAATGTTTTATTGTCTTTTTCAATAAGGTCCCATTTGTTAACCACAATTATCATCCCCTTATTGTTGTCATGAGAATATCCTGCTATTCTAATATCCTGTTCAGTTACTCCCTTATCAGCATCAATTACCAAAATACAAATATCTGCTCTTTCTACTGCTGTAAATGCCCTTAGTACGCTATATTTTTCAACAGATTCTAAAACCTTGCTCTTTTTTCTGATTCCAGCCGTGTCAATTAATGTATATTTTTTCCCATTACTTTCAAATTTAGTATCGATGGCATCTCTTGTTGTTCCCGGTATGTCACTTACTATTACCCTGTCTTCTCCTATTATTCTGTTTATAATTGAAGATTTGCCGGCATTAGGTTTACCGATCACAGCAATTTTAATGCTGTCATCATCTACCTCAGTATTCATTGATTCATCAAATTTTGAAATAATTTCATCTAACAAATCACCAATACCTAATGCTTCTGAGGAAGATATAGATATAGGCTCACCTAAACCTAAATTGTAAAATTCATAAATATTATCTTCATCTACAAA
>CAZCTI010000113.1:0-3771 GCA_964501385.1 uncultured Clostridia bacterium | reverse complement strand
TCCTCCGTTTATTTAACGATTAAACTAAGTAAAGTATCACCGTCTACATCGCAAACTTTTACATTAGTGTTTAATTCTTTTTCTAAATCTTCAATTACCATATCATCCAACATTACAAGATTATCATTTATCATATTTCTTGGTAAAATTAAATTTTTATAATTTTTCCCCTTAAGCTGTTCGATAATGTCTTTTCCCGTAGTAAGCCCTGACACGGTTATTCTGTCACCAAAATAATTATTTATAATTTTAACAATATTTACTTTTACATTGATTTTTTGCATAATTATATCTGATATTTCAACCATTAATTCATAAGCTGCAGCACCTGTTACAAAGGTGATTTCATCATTTAATATATTTTTGTATTTAATATTTTTTACTGCTTCTTCTACCTGGGTTTTAAACAACCTGCACATTCCTATGCCATTTTCTAACTGATCGAAATCTTCATAGTCTTCATAGTATGGAAAATCATATCCGCTTTGAATATAAAATTCGTCAGCAATAAAAATAAATCTTGTTCCTAAGCTTTTTAAAAGGTTTTTTTGAAGTTTTGTAACCTGTTTTACAACATCTGTTGCACTTTCTTTATCAAACGGTTTAAGCGGGGTGAGTTTTTCCCTGTGTTTAGTAAGTCCTACAGGAACAACAGCAACACTTCTAAGCCCTGGATGCAATGATGATAAATCCGTAATGGTCTTAGTAAGCTGTTCTTTATCATTTACATCCCTAACTAAAACAATTTGGCAATCCACTGTGATATGAGCATCAATAAGTTTTTTTAAATACACAAGGATATCTATATCCTTATCATTACCCATCATATATTTTCTAAGTTCTGAGTCGGTGGTATGGA
Organism: uncultured Clostridia bacterium; assembly: GCA_964501385.1. Classification (GTDB taxonomy): domain Bacteria; phylum Bacillota; class Clostridia; order Tissierellales; family Sedimentibacteraceae; genus Sedimentibacter. The sequence continues at coordinate 2,912 of CAZCTI010000113.1, read as the reverse complement.
CTGATACTTTTATGGGGCTTATTCTGTATTTAATAATCCTGTCAATTTCATCATGGGACAAATTTGTAAGGGTTATAAAATTTCCATACAAAAAAGATAGTCTTGTATCATCATCCTTCAAATAAAGAGTTTTCCTCATACCTTTAGGCATTTGGTCAATAAAACAAAAAATACACTTATTTGAACACACCTTTATATTGTCCATAAGAGGATTTTCAAATACAATTCCAATATCTTCATCATATTCTTTTTCAATTTCAAGCTCCCATATTTCCCCATCTTTCTTTTTAATTTCAAAATATATCAATTCATCTGAAATTTGGTACTTGTAATCTATGTAATCTTTTATTGTAGAATTGTTTACGGTTAATAATTCATCCCCCGGCTCTATTTCTAATTCTTCCGCTATACTGTTTTTTAAAACTTTAACTATGAGGTTTTTCATGTTTTATCCTTTAAATTCAATGTTTTAGCACATTATATTATATCATACCACAATAATCAACTGCAATCTATATTTTAACACTCCATATATAATACCTTATATACGCAGAAGCGAATATAATTCTTGTGTATTTAACAATATTTGTTATAATATAATTATCTTACCATTCATTCAAAAAAGTATTCTCTTAGAATGATATGTAATAAAGTTGGGATAATAAGCCCAATTAATAAAAAACGAGGTGGAATATGAAATTCAATGATTATGAGTATGTAAGACCGGATTTTGAAAATGTAAAAGAACAATATTTAAATTTAGTTAATGATTTCAAAAACTCAACAACTGCTGATGAACAATATTTATTCATTAAAAAAATAAATGCACTGTCAAAAGAAGTTGAAACAATGTCTCAATTAGTGTATATAAGAAATTCTATCAATACTGCTGATGAATTTTATGACAAGGAAAAAGACTATATGGATATGACATCTCCTAAGTTTCATGGATTAAGAGTTGAGTTTTACAAAGCATTATTAAACTCAAAATTTAAAGAGCAATTAAAAGAAAAAATTCATCCCCAGCTTATTACTTTAGCAGAAATGGAAATTAAATCATTTTCAGATGAAGCAATTCCTCTTATGCAGGAAGAAAACAAGCTTATCAGCGAATATGACAAGCTTATATCATCTGCAAAAATAAATTATGACGGAAAAGTTTTAAATTTATCACAAATGCAGCCTTATATGGAATCAAAAGACCGCAATGTAAGAAAAGAAGCTTATGAAAAGTGGAGCAGCTTCTTTAAGGAAAACGAACAGAAATTTGACTTAATTTATGACAAGATTGTGAAGGTTAGAAATCAAATAGCTATAAAATTAGGTTTTAAAAACTTTACTGAGCTCGGATATTTAAGAATGGGGCGTTCTGATTACAATTATAAGGACGTAGAAAAATTTAGAGACCATGTATTGAATTATATAGTTCCAATTTCTAACGAATTACGGCAAAGACAGGCAAGACGTATAGGTGTTGATAAATTTAAATATTATGATATTCCTTTGGATTTCATATCAGGAAACCCGGCACCAAAGGGAAATAAAGAATGGATAATGGAGCGAGCAAAGAAAATGTACGAAGAATTGTCTCCACAAACCCATGAATTTATAAATATGATGATTGACAGAGACCTATTTGACCTTGAAACGAAGCCAAATAAGCAAGCCGGAGGATATTGTACATTCCTTTTTGATTTCAAATCTCCTTTTATATTTGCTAATTTTAACGGCACCCAGGACGATGTAACAGTTGTTACTCATGAAGCAGGCCATGCATTCCAAACATATCAAAGCAGGGATTATGATTCACCTGAATATAGCTTTCCAACCTCTGAAGCAGCCGAAATCCATTCTATGAGTATGGAATTTATAACTTGGCCTTGGATGGAACTGTTCTTTGAAGATGATATAAATAAATTTAAATTTTTCCATTTAGCAGATTCTTTATGTTTTATACCTTATGGAGTGACTGTTGATGAATTTCAGCATGTTGTGTACGATAATCCTAACATGACTCCTGATGAAAGAAAAAAAGCATGGAGGGATATTGAAAGAAAATATACTCCTTACAAAGATTATGATGATAATGAATTTTTGGATAAAGGAACTTACTGGTTTAAGCAAGGACATATTTTTTCTACAGCTTTTTATTATATTGATTACACGCTTGCACAAATTTGTGCATATCAATTTTGGTTAAGATATAATGAGGATAAAGAAAATGCATGGGAAGATTACTTAAACATTTGTAAGGTAGGCGGAAGTAAATCATTCCTTGAAATTATAAAAACAGGAAATTTAAAAAGCCCCTTTGAAGAATACACTATTCACTCTGTAGCATCAAAAATAAAAGAATATTTAGATAAAATTGATGATATGAAGCTTTAAAGATTGTAAGATGTGAGTATTATGATTGTAAGGTAATATCTCATGAGATTTTTCACTGACGCTGACATGATGGTTATTCATAGCAATGACGATGCTCCGCATCGATAACATGAAATGACAACATATAAATAGAAAAGGGACAAATTTTTTAAATAATAAAAAATCTGTCCCTTTTAATTAATGCTATTATTCCTGCACTGGAGCTTCCACAGGACATACGCCGGCACATGCTCCGCAGTCAATGCATGTTGCAGCGTCAATTATATATTTATCATCACCAGCAGAAATTGCGCCTACTGGGCATTCTGGTTCGCATGCTCCACAGCTTATGCATGCATCTGTAATAATGTAAGCCATTTAAATTTCACCTCCCCCAATATCGTCATCACCTATTGTAGCACTATTCACAACTATTTTAAAGTGTTTTTTAATAAAATTTGAAAATTAATTATCAATACTGCACTGCCCACATCCCAATAGGGTGTCTAATCTTCCAATTCTTTTAATTCTTCTAAATTTATATC
>CAZCTI010000112.1:0-5717 GCA_964501385.1 uncultured Clostridia bacterium | reverse complement strand
AGAGGGGACGGTTCTTACCGGACAAATTGAAATAGTGACCAGAGGGGACGGTTCTTACCGGACAAATTGAAATAGTGAAAAGAGTTAAGTTATTATAATTTAACTCTTTTTTTATTTTGACCAGAGGGGACGGTTCTTACTGGACACTTTATTGGACAATTTACTGGACAAATTGTCCAACGAGAACCGTCCCCTGTGGACAGTCCCTTGTGGACACTGGACAAATTGTCCAACGAGAACCGTCCCCTGTGGATATTGTCCAAGGAGAACCGTCCCCTGTGTCCGTCCCCTGTGTCCAGAACCGTCCACTGTGGAGAATCCACTGTGGATAAAAAGATTTTTTTATTTTTTAAAAATAGTTGTGGCATTTTATACCCACATTGTGGTATAATGTGCCCAGTAGGTGGTAGAAAATGTTTACTGGTGAATACATACATTCATTTGATGAAAAGGGAAGGGTTATAATACCTTCAAAATTTAGAAATGAATTAGGCGAAACATTTTATATTGGTAAAGGATTGGATAAATGCTTGTTCGTTTATCCTATTGAAACATGGACAGAATTCGTTGGTAAGCTTAAAAATTTATCAACCTTTAACAAGGAAGAAAGATTTTTCTTAAGACGATTTGTTTCAGGATTTTCTGAATGTTCTTTCGATAAACAGGGAAGGATATTAATACCGCCACAGCTTAGAAGTTTCAGTGAATTAAACACAGATGCTGCAATAATAGGGGTTATTGACAGAATCGAAATTTGGAATAAAGACAGTTGGGATGATTACTCCAACGATGACCAGTTCGATTTTGACAGCATTGCTCAAAAAATGTCGGAATTGGGGATAGGTTTATAGGAGGAATCATGGACTACATACATAAGTCGGTTTTGTTGGATGAATCAATTGATGGGCTTAACATCAAAGAAGACGGTATTTATGTTGATTGTACTCTTGGCGGGGGAGGCCATACAGAGGAAATACTTAAAAGGGTTACAAAAGGAAAAGTCATAGGAATTGACCAAGATGATTATGCAATTGAGAGGGCTGAAGAAAAACTAAGCAGTTATAAAAACTTTATAGCTGTAAAGAATAACTTCAGCAATATAAACGAAATTTTAGACGACCTAAATATAGAAAGCATTGATGGAATATTATTTGACCTTGGGGTATCATCATTTCAGCTTGATATTCCGGAAAGAGGATTTTCCTACAATTATGATATGCCTCTTGACATGAGGATGGATAAAAGTCAGACAACCACAGCAAGACATATTGTAAACGGATATGAAGAAAACGAATTATCAAGAATTCTTTGGGAATATGGCGAAGAAAAATGGGCAGCAAGAATTGCAAAGTTTATTATACAGGAAAGAGAACATGAATTTATAGAAACAACAGGCCAGCTTGTATCAATTATTAAGAAGGCAGTACCAAAACAGGTGAGAATGGAAGGCTCCCATCCTGCCAAAAGAACATTTCAGGCTATAAGAATCGAATTAAACAGGGAGCTTGAAATACTTGAAAACACAGTAAAAACTTCAGTTGAGAAACTTAATAAGGGTGGCAGAATCTGTGTAATCACATTTCATTCCCTTGAGGACAGAATTATTAAAAATACATTTGCAGATTTAAACAAGGATTGCATTTGTCCTCCTGAATTTCCAAAATGTATGTGCAACCACAGAAGAAAACTAAAAATAATAACTAAAAAACCAATTATACCATCAGAAGAAGAATTAACAGAAAACAGAAGGTCACACAGTGCAAAATTAAGAATAGGTGAGAGGGTGTAATAAATGTCAGCATTAAGAAAAGAAGCTGTCGAGCTGCAAGATTATGGACAAGAAAAAGAATATTCTCCAAAAAAGAGCATAAAACGTAAAAAGAAAAATAATCATTTTATAGAGAGCTTTAAAAATTCGGCCATGATTGCAATCACATTTATACTTGGAATTTTAATAGTTTATAATTATGCCATGATTACCGACAAACAAATGGAGCTGAATAATTTAGGTATTGAAATACAAAATCTAAATGATGAAATTGATAGACATAATATAGCTTTGGAGAGTATTAAAAACACTAACAGCATTGAAGAAATGGCAAAAGTTTATTTAGGAATGAATTATCCCACAAGGAAGCAGACTGTATTTGTAGACTTTACATATGGCTCTGAAGAAACTAAAGAAGAAACTAATATAATGGCAAAGGATGAAAATCTGTTAGTAGGATTTATTGACAAGGTAGTAAGTTTCATTCGATAAGGGGGTTTGCCATATGAAAAAGCGTATAAAAAGCACTACTAACCTTCAAAATAAAAGGAGGATGTTGTTTTTTTTAGTATGCTTTTTTTTAGTTACGATAGCTTTGGTTGTGAGGCTTGGTTACATACAATTAGTAAAAGGTGAAGAATACAGAAAACAAGCAATGGAAAACTGGTCAAGAGACATTACCATAAGTGCCAAAAGAGGAACTATTTATGATTCCAAAGGTAAAAAATTGGCTGTAAGTATTAATTCCAACAGTGTAACATGTTTTCCCGCAGACGTTAAAAAGAGCGTAAAGCCTGCCATTGATAATACGGAAGATGAAGATGACAGTTTATTGACCGTAATTTTAAAAAAGCTTAACAAAACAATGTTTACGAAGGAAGATACTGCTGCAGAACAAATACCTGTAAATACAAAGACACCTGAAGAGACGGCACAAATTTTATCGGAAATCTTGGAGATGGACTATGAGGAAGTACTCAAAAAAATAACCTCAAATTATAATTATGTGGTTCTTAAAAAGTGGATTTCTGATGAGCAGGCACAACAAATAAGAGAGCAGGAATTAAGTGGTATCAATATTATAGAAGATAATAAACGAGTATATCCATACGGAAATTTTGCACCCTATGTATTGGGCTTTACAAATATTGACCAAGATGGCTTATATGGAGTTGAAGCTACATACAATGATTATCTAACCGGAATACCGGGAAGGACAGTTGTAAATACAGATGCCTATGGAAGGGAGCTGCCCTTTGGATACAATGAATACTTTGAATCACAAGATGGTTTAGGAGTTGTTTTATCTATTGATGAGGTAATACAGCACTATGCAGAATCGGCAGCACAAAAAGTTCTGACTGATTACAATGCAAAAAGAGCAACAATATTAGTTATGGATCCCAATACAGGCGATGTTTTGGCATTATCGTCAAAGCCTGATTATGATCCTAACGATCCTAAAATACCCATAGATGAAAATGTAAAACTTCAATGGGAAACACTTTCTGATGAAGAGTTGCAGAAAGCTTGGTTTGACATGTGGAGAAATCCTGCGGTTAATGACATATATGAGCCCGGCTCCACATTTAAGTTAATAACTACAGCAACAGCACTTGAAGAAAATGCTGCAAACATGAATTCTACTTATTTTTGTGACGGATATGTAAGACAAATCAAGGGAGAAAATATTAAATGCTGGAGATATTACAGACCTCATGGACAGCAGACATTGTCAGAAGCAATACAAAATTCATGCAATGATGCTTTAGCTCAAATGGGTCTTGATATTGGGAAAGATGCATTTTATAAATACGTTAGGTCCTTCGGGTTTGAAGAACGCTCAGGTATAATGCTCAATGGAGAAGCATTAGGTCTTGTTAAGGAACCGGAATACATGAAGGATGTGGATGTGGTAACACAAGCATTTGGTCAAGGTATTGCTATAACACCTATACAATTGGTTACTGCTGTTTCGGCAATTTCAAACGGTGGTAATTTAATGGAGCCAAGAATTGTAAAACAGCTTATTGATGAAGAAGGAAATATAATCAGGGATTTTGATACAGTGATAAGAAGAAAAGTAATTTCTCAAGAAACATCAAAAATGATGCTTCAAATTATGAAGGATTCTGCTGAAGCAGGAACTAAACAGGCATACAGACCGGGTTACAGGATAGGCGGAAAATCCGGTACTGCACAAAAGGTTATTGACGGCAAATATATCGATGGAAAACTAATATCATCATTTATAGGTGTTGCTCCTGTAGATAATCCAAGAGCAGTTGCTTTGGTAATGGTTGATGAGCCGGACAGAAGTATTGGATATTTCGGCAGCATAGTTGCAGGACCCGTTGCTGCTGATTTATTGGAAAATATACTTAAATATTATGACGTTGAACCTATTTATACTGAAGAAGAATTAGGTCATGTTGAAAAACAAATGGTCACAGTTCCAAGCCTTTTAGGCCTTACAATAGCAGAAGCAACAGACATGCTAATTAAAGCCGGATTAGAAAGCAATATAACTATAGAAGTGGATGCTGATAAAATTGTTAAATCACAATTCCCGAAAGCAGGAGAAGAAGTTGTTAAAAAATCTATGGTCACATTGATATTGAACTAAAATAGGAATGGGGACACACTTCTTAATCCCTTCGCTCATGCAAATCTGAACTCATTGGGTTTGACCTACCATCAATTTCTTTCTCCATTGTGGTCTAAGAAATTAGGTTAGGGCATCCTTGAATTCAGTTTTTAATTATGATAAAATTGCATATACTATCATACATTTAAATAGGAGATATTATGGATATAAAAAACTTGCTTAAAGAAATTGATTATTTAAGCTACATAGGTGAAGACAATATAGAAATAACAAGCATTACAAATGATTCAAGAAGAGTTAACAATAAAGATATATTTGTGGCAATTAAAGGTTATACAAATGATGGCCACAAATTTATAGAAAGTGCTCTGAATAATGGAGCATCTGCCGTTATTTGCGAAAATATCCCTGATAATGTAAAAGGAAAAGGCAATTTTATTTTAGTTAAATCTCCAAGAGAATCTATGGCTAAAGCAGCAAATATCATATACGGACGACCTTCGGAAAAAATAAATATTACCGGAGTTACAGGAACCAACGGCAAAACCAGTACTACATATTTATTAAAAGGAATTTATGATTATTTAGGTGAAAAATCAGGAATAATAGGAACGATGGGTGTTCTCATTGACGATAAAAAAATTAAAGTTGACAACACAACACCTGAAGCATTTGACATACAGCACTATTTATCAATGATGCTCGAAAAAGATATTTCTCATTGCTTTATGGAGGTTTCTTCTCATGCTCTTGAATTGAACAGAGTTGATGATGTTTCCATAGATGTAGGGATTTTCACCAATGTTACAAGAGACCACTTGGATTTCCATAAAACTATGGAAAATTATTATCAAGCAAAGAAAAAGTTATTTTATTTAACAAAAGTAAACAACATAATTAATGTTGATGATCCATATGGTGACAGGCTTTACAAGGAGCTTATCAATGAAGGCGTTAAAGCAATATCCATAGGCATTGAAAATGATGCGGATATTAAAGCAAACAATTTAAATACAACCATGAATGGAACAACATTTGACCTTAATATACTTGGAACAATAAAAAAAGCACATGTAAATACTCCCGGAACATTCAGTGTTCTAAATTCTCTTGGAGCCTTTGGAGCTGCATATGCATTGGGAGTGAATATTGATGATATTATTGAAGCATTAGCCCAAATCAAAGGTGTTACAGGAAGATTTGAAATGCTTCCAAATAAACTTGACTGCACCATAATTCTTGACTTTGCCCATACACCTGATGGTCTCCAGAAGGTTATGGATACAATAAATGAATTTGCAGAAGGAAGAAAAATTGTAATGTTTGGAGCAGGAGGGGAAA
>CAZCTI010000111.1:0-5727 GCA_964501385.1 uncultured Clostridia bacterium | reverse complement strand
TATGGAAGTATAATTATAAATGATAAAAAATTCTAAATTTATACATTATTCGACAATCATACAATAACAAAAAGACGCAATTAACTGCGTCTTTTTGCTTAGATTATTCTATAATTCGGAGGTAAGTCTATTTTGTAAACAACTTATAGTTTTGCTTTATTATAATTCCGGTTCAATTAAACCGTAATTTTCATCTTTTCTTTTATAAACTACGTTTACTTCTTCTGTATCTGCATTTAGGAAAACAAAGAAGTTATGTTTCAGTAAATCCATTTGAAGTATTGCTTCTTCTATATTCATAGGCTTTACGGCAAAGCGCTTTGTTTTTACTACCTTAAATTCTTCTTCATCCTCATCATCTAAGGGCTCTATATTTTCAAACTTAATTGAATCATTTGAATGTCTTTTATTTTGGAGTTTCGTTTTGTATTTTCTTATTTGCTGCTCCAAAGATTCTACTGCTTCGTCTAAAGCGTTGTACATGTCATCAGAATACTCCTCAACACGTACGATTCTGCCATTGAAAGGAATAGTAACCTCTACTTTGTGTATTTTTTTTTCGATACTTAATACAACCTTAGCTTCAATATCTTGTTGAAAAAATTTATCCAGCCTCCTTAACTTTTTAATTGCTGCCTCTCTTAGTGCTTCAGTTAGTTGCATATTCTTGCTATAGATGGATATTTTCATTTAGTCAGCCCCTTTCAAGTATTTATTAATATATATTTAAATATTACCCAATTATGAGGAAATTAAACAGCGTATTTGAAAAATCATAAAAAAAAGACATCCATTTAGGTTGTCTTGGAGTCATTATTATTAATACACATCAGTGTCATTGCTATGAATAAGCCACAAAGCAGTGTGTCATTCTGAACCGAAGGTGAAGAATCTCAGAATTTAAAACAATGAGATCCTTCGCTTTAAAGCTCAGGATGACAGTAGAGTTACTCATAGCAATAAGTAGCTCTATTCTTTGCACAAATGTAGCATTTAACTCTATTCAGTACTATATGCAGGTTGTCTTTGCATCATTTTCTTAAAATTAGATGAATACTCAAATACTGCAATATATTTATCCACAAAGCTTACAATCCAAGCTTCTTTTGACTTTGGAACACCAAATGGAAACATATGTCCCTTAATAATATTTTCTTCTTTTTCATTTAAGTTAAAATATTTAGATGCGTTGTCGAAAGCTATTATGGGATGAAATATTGCATGTTTTATTGAATCTGTAATTATCCTTAAACTAAAATACTTTTTAAACTTATATAGGAAAAAGTCATGGAGCAAAGCCCCTCTTATTGTTGATTTCCAGTCTAAATTGTGCTTATATGCCATTTGATAAGCATAGAAAGCAACTTTTACGGAATGTTCAAACACACTTTCATCATGATGTTTAATGTATCTCATTTGTTGATATTCTTCATGCTCAATGATAGGAAGTGCCACTTCCATAAATCTATTATCTAAATATATCATTAGTCCGCCCTTTATTTGTTTTATACGCTAATTAGAAATAGCATAATACTTTTACATGTTATTACGAAATTGCAAAAAATGCAAGCGATATTTTCATCAAAATTAACCATTTATTGTTATAAGGCATGGGGACACACCTTCAAAGTATGGTGACTCTATGTGGGATAGCTATTGAAGGAATGTCCCCAATAATAAAAGCCGATGATTGCTCATCGGCTGATTTTCATATTTATATCTCGCAGTCTCATTCACCAATTTATTTGCTCCTTATGCCGCATAAATTGGGTTAGGACATCTTTATTCTCTATATTGAACTCCTATGTATGATGCAGGATTTACAACTGAACCATATTTTCTTACTTCAAAGTGTAAGTGAGGTCCTGATGATACTCCGGTAGAGCCTACAGCTGCAATTGCTTTTCCTTGATATACTTTTTCGCCTGCTGATACATAAAGGTCGCTGCAGTGAGCATATCTTGTTGAAAAACCGCCTCCATGGTCTATATCAACCATATATCCGTAGCTTCCTGACCAGCCTGCAAATGTAACTGTTCCGCCGTCAGCAGCTTTTATAGTGGAGCCTGATGATTTTGCCATATCCTGACCTAAGTGGAAGCCGCCGGATCTTGAGCCAAATCTTGAGGATATCATTGCACCCGGTAAAGGATTTATAAAGTATCCTGTACCTTTTTTTGGTGGTGGATCTTGGGTTCCTGTTGTTACTAATTGTGTTACAGGTGATGTTATAACTGTTTCGTTTATTACTTCTTTTGCTAATTGTATACCGTTTTGTTCAGTTACAATTGCTTCGATTTCTGAAACTCCATATTTACCTGCTTTTGATACAATTGTTTCATCATTATACATGTATGATACATATGCATATTCTGTTTCAAAAGGCATTTTTTCTTCTTGTATTACTTTTCTTTTTACTTGTACATTAATAAATGGTTTAGGAACTATTAAATTCAATTCATCACCGATTTGAATTCTTTCCGGGTCTGATTGAGGATTAGCTGTTATTAAATCATCTAAGGACATATTGAAATATTCAGCTATGTTCCAGTAATTATCGCCCTTTTCCACTATGTACGTCTTTTCTTCATCAGTACCTTTAATAATGTAATCTATTAAATCTTCTTTTTTCTGAATTTCTGAATTTGTTGCTTTTACTTGTTTTATTTCTATATTTTCTACTGTTGTAACTTCAATCAATGATTCTTTATCATAACTTGCAATAAAGTGCTCTTTAACATCTTCAATTAAGCTTTCGGCTTCTTCTTTTGAATTAAATATTCCCATTCTTGTTCCATCAACATTTAATTCATATGCCATAATGGAGTAAGTTATATTTGATTTAATCAATTCGTAAAGTTCTTCTTCGGATGCTATTTCTTTATCCTTAGCCTTTGAGGCCGATACTTCGAATTTGCTTTCTATACTAATTTCATGGTTTGTTGTTTTTTCTAATTCTATATCTAATTTCTTTAAAGCAACATCTAAAAGTTCAGGTTCCCTTAACTTGCAAAGTTCCTTTCCTTCAGATATTATTGTAAAGCTATCGGTTCGATATACATTATTTTCGTGGGTTTTTAAATAATCCAATGTGTAAATACCGCTCAGGATGAGGGTTGTTGATAAGAACAAGGCGATTGATCCCTTGATTCGTTTGGTAAACTTGAAAGGTTGTCTATCTTTTTTTTCTTCCTTTAGCTGCATAAATACTTCGGTCTTTTTATTTTTGATAAATGGTAAATTAGTTTTCATAGTTTACTTCCTGGTCATATTATATTTTATACTATATATAAATCGAAGGTTATCGATGATAATTCTGACATTAACTTTGCCATTAAGTTAAGAAAAATAGTGTTTTCTTTTAACTAAAAAATGATATAATTAAAGGTAGTAAGTAAGTTCTTTAAAAATATCATTAACTAATTATAGTCGATTATATAACATTATGTCAACTATTTTAATCAGAAAATGTTTTCACAATATTATAACAATATTGTTACAATTATATTACAATTTTATATAATGAATTATGTAGAAAAAAGGAGAAATTTATGTATTTTGTTCTTCAAGAAATGCAAATAGATTTAGGGGATACCCCAATAGAAAATATTTTTATCAATGACTACATGCCCTTAGCTGATGGCACGTATGTTAAAGTATATCTGATGGGTTATAAGTGTGCTAAGGACAGGCTAAGTTTCAACAATGAAACAATTGCCAAGAATTTAAAGCTGCCATTGACAGATGTATTAAATGCATGGAACTATTGGGAAGTTGAAGGTATAATAATTAAGCATGAAACAGATGATGAATACAATTATATAGTTGAATTTGTAAATTTAAAGCAATATTATGTCGATAATGTGTACAAACATATAAGGATTGTTAACGATAAAAGTAAATATGTGGATAATGAACAGCTGATTTCCAATTCAAGAAATCCGGAAATCAAAACAATGATGGAAGAAATAGAAGAAATATTAGGAAGACCTTTAAAAATCAATGAAAAACAAAAAATTATAACATGGCTTAATAAATATAAAATGCCACCTTTGATAATGAGCCAAGCTTTCAGCTATTGTGTAAACAATAAAAAAGTAAAAAGGTTCAGTTATATTGAATCTGTTGTTTCCGCGTGGTATGATGAAGGCGTTATAGATTTGGAAACAATGGTTAATTATCTTGAAAAAAGAAATGATCGCTTCTCAATCTATTCTCGAATCAGCAAGGCTCTTGGGTTTAACAGAACCTTAACTGAGGCTGAAATGAGAACTATTGATAAATGGATTGATGAATGGAATTTTTCTATGGAAATGATTTTAAAATGCTTAGATAATTCCACAAAAATTAACAATCCAAATATTAATTATTTTGATAAAATATTAAATGAGTGGTTTAGTAACGGTTTTAAGACTATTGAAGATTTAAAAAATGACAAAAAACCTGAAATAAAAACAAAAACACCAAAGGAAACTTCCAAAGGGAAAAATAAATTTCATAATTTTATTCAAAGTGAAGAGTATACCGGTGATGATTTAGAAAAAATTGCACGAAAAAGGTTTGAGAAGAAACTTAACAAATTAGGCTTGACAATACCTGAGGAAGGGGATGAGGGTAATAAATAAACAAATTATTGAAAGCATTATGACTGATTACAATAAAAAAAGGTTAAGAGCTGCTCAAGAAGCAGATGAAAAAAGGGAAAAACTTTATGCTAAAATTCCCCGGCTTTTTGAAATTGACAAACAAATAAATCTATTCAGCATAAATTTATCAAAAATTTATTTATCGAGACCAAAGGATTTAGATGTACAGGTTAATAAATTAAAGCAATCAGTGGAGGAGTTAAAAAAAGAAAGAAAGTTGATTTTTGAAACGAATAATATCCCCATAAATTATTTAGATATTGAATATGAATGCATAAAATGCAGTGATACCGGTTATACACCCGATGGGAAAAGATGCAGCTGTTTTAATAAACAAATAATCAATAATCTTTATAAAATATCAAATATGGTTCATATGCTTGGAAAAGAAAACTTTAATACATTTGATATCAATATTTTCAGCAATGAAATATATAAAAATGAAAAATTAACACCAAGGCAAAATATGTATTATATTTTAGAAATAAGCGAGGATTTTTGCAGCAACTTCCATGATACAAACATGAATTTGCTAATATACGGTGGAACAGGCTTAGGAAAAACATTTATGTGCAATTGCATTGCCGGCGAATTGCTAAACAGTGAAATTTCTGTTTTGTATCAAACTTCATTTTCATTGTTTGAAATTGTTGAAAATCATAAATTTAATAAGCTAAATGAAACCGAAGAAAACAGAATGAATTATAATATGATTTTTGACTGTGATTTGCTTATTATTGATGACCTTGGAACAGAGGTGAGCAATTCATTTACAAATGCAGAACTATTTAATATTATAAATGAAAGAATGATTACAGAGAAAAAAACAATTATATCGACAAATTTATCATTGGAACAATTAAGGGATACTTATTCTGACAGAATTACGTCACGAATATTCAATAATTTCGTTCCCCTAAAATTTTACGGCAAAGACCTGCGATTCAAATGAGACAGGGAGACAGTGGGGGAGACTGTGAAACGTATCTAAAGTGTCCCGCTTTTTAGAGAGGTATATATGAAATATAATTTAATTTTTGGCCATAAAACGCCTGATACTGACAGTGTGTGCTCTGCAATT
>CAZCTI010000110.1:0-5971 GCA_964501385.1 uncultured Clostridia bacterium | reverse complement strand
TTCCTGTAGTTTTTGTAACAGTCGATAATAACATTATGGTAGCAGGTGCATTTCATTTTTATTCATTTGATCCACCATGTGTAATGGTTGGCATTAAACCTGAAAAATATACTCATAGCTTAATTATAGATAAGAAGGAATTTATTGTTAATATACCACTTAAAGAGCAACTTGATAAAATACATATTTGTGGCTCAATTTCAGGAAAGGATGAGAATAAATTCTTGAAAGCGGGGCTAACAAGTCGCAAAGCAAATAAGATAAACAGTTGCATTATAGAAGAGTGTCCTGTTAATTTAGAATGTAAGGTCGTTCATAAAGTTGATTATCCCGGCAGTCATGACTGGTTTATCGGCGAGATTGTTGAGGTTCATATTGATGAGCATTATACAAGAGACGATGCTTTAATGTTTTGGTTAGGACAATTTAGAACAGTTGGAAAAATAATTGAGGGAAGACAGAATAATGAATTATTCTAAATGTGAAAAATAATTTGCATCAATTTTTCAAAAACAAATATCAAGGATAAACAAAATAATTTTATTTATAGAAAAGATTTAAAGCAATAGAAGCAAAAGCAATTTAACAAGGCGGAGAAAATTTATGTGTGAAAAAACAAATAATTTAATTGGAAAATGTGGTTTTTATTGTGGAAGTTGCCCTACATATTCAAAAGGGGAATGTAAGGAATCTTAATCTCATTATAAGGAGAACATATGGCAACAATTAAAACAAAAGAAATAATATGGCTAAATGCTTATTTTACACCGGAAGGATTTTTAATAGATGATTTGTATGAACCGGTAGATACACTAAAAACATGGAAGGAAGCATTTGACAATGATAAATATAAAACTTTATTTCACCTTGGTTTTATAAATAAAGAAAATTGGTTTTCCCCTTCTATTGAATACTTGCATCAAATATCTGAAACTCTCATAAAAAAACTAAGCCAACAACCTGAAATTGAATTGGTTAGGGAATTGGTTGAAGTAGAATTAACAGAGGATAAACTATATGAATTAAAAGAAAAAATTCCATTTGTAATAGGAATGGAATATGTTGATGATGATTGGATATTAAATATATGGGAATCATTATTAGATGTTTTTAAATCTGAAATTAAGGTTTATGACGGAGCTGTTGCAAGATATTTTGCAGATTATAATTCAAATATTAATGTAGTTGGCAGGGTGTTTTTTCATTTGGTTGAAAATAAAAATGATGAATATCCCTTTGCATTTATGGCTACATATACAACAAAGACGGTTAAAAGCAAGCGAGCAACACACACACCTTTAAAAAACGCATTGTCTGAGTTTAAAGGTGATGATAAAAAGTTAATTTCACTTATTTCAACAGTTATTAAAGCAGCTGATAAAAGTTCTTTTATTTCAGGGCTTCTTGAAAGTGGCGAATTGTTTTCTCCACTTAAACTTAATACAGAAGAAGCATATATATTTTTAAAAGAAATTGTTATATATGAAGAAGCAGGAATTATGTGCAGAGTTCCTGACTGGTGGCGTAAGAAAAGTAATTCAGTAAGCGTATCTGTAAAAGTTGGGGAAAAAGAGCCAGCCAAAGTTGGTTTGAGGGAAATTATTGATTTTTCACCAACATTTAAATTAGGAGATGAAGAACTAACTGAAAAAGAATTAAAAGAATTTTTAAATATGGCTGAAGGGCTCATTCAATATAAAGGCAAATGGGTTGAAATTAACAAGGAAAAATTAGAAGCAGCACTTGAAGCTTTCGAAAGAGTTAAAGACTTTGCATATGATGAAGAATTAACTCTTGGTGAAGCAATGAGATTTGAATTAAACATGAATAAAGAAATGGATTTATCAACAGATAATGTTGAAGTATCTATTTCTAACGGTCAATGGCTAAGAAAGCTAAAAGAAGACATGCTTCATCCAGAATCAATGGATAAGGGTAATGTTGGTATTGTGTCTTCATTACATGCTAATTTAAGAAAGTATCAAGAAGTTGGCTATTCATGGCTTAATCGAATGTGGCAATTAGGATTTGGTGTTTGTTTGGCTGATGACATGGGATTAGGAAAGACTGTACAAATTATAGCCTTTTTAGAAAACAAAAGAGTTAATAACGGTGGTAAAGCTCTTCTTATACTTCCTGCTTCATTAATTGGAAACTGGCAAAAAGAAATTGAAAAATTTGCACCTGAAATGCCTTATCAAATACTTCATAAAAGTGATTTAAAAGGCTCAGAGACTATTGAAATTAGGGACGGAGAATTTTTATACATCACCACATATGGCATGGCTTTAAGGCTTGAAGAGTTAAAAAATATTAAATGGGATTATTTAATATTAGATGAAGCACAAGCAATAAAAAATCCTGGAACTAAGCAAACAAAAGCAATTAAGCAAATACCTTCAAATATGCGAATAGCAATGACGGGAACACCTATTGAAAACCGCTTAAGCGACTTATGGTCTTTATTTGATTTTCTTAATCAGGGACTTCTTGGAACTGCAAAAGAATTCACAAATTTTTCAAAAGAGCTTAAAGAAAATGCTATAGGATATGCCAAACTTCGCAAAATGATTCAACCATTTATGCTTAGGAGACTAAAAACAGACAAAACAATTATTGCTGATTTGCCTGATAAGATGGAAATAAATGAATACACTGACTTATCCAAAAAGCAAATTGCTTTATATAGACAGTTAATTAAACAAATTGAACAAAAATTAATGGTAGCCGAAGGAATTGAGCGAAAAGGACTTGTTTTATCAAGCATAATGAAATTTAAACAAATTTGTAATCATCCTGACCAATATTTAGCCAGAGAAGAATTTAAGGAAGAACAAAGTGGCAAATTTGAAAAACTAAGAGAAATATGTGAAACAATATATGAAAAAAGAGAAAAGGTTATAGTATTTACTCAGTTTAAAGAAATGACAGAGCCATTATCTGACTTTTTAAAAGAAATATTTTCTAAAGAAGGTTTTGTCCTTCATGGAGGAACACCTGTAAAAAAACGAAATGAAATGGTGAGGGAATTTAACAGCGATAAATATATACCATATATGATTTTATCATTAAAGGCAGGAGGAGTTGGACTTAACTTAACTGCTGCAAATCATGTAGTTCATTTTGATAGGTGGTGGAATCCGGCGGTTGAAAATCAAGCAACTGACCGGGCTTTTCGTATTGGACAAACCAAAAATGTAATTGTACACAAATTTGTAACCAAGGGAACAATTGAAGAAAAAATTGATTCTATTATAGAAGATAAACAAAAGTTATCACAAGACTTGTTAACCTCTGTAGGAGAACAGTGGATAACAGAGTATAATAATGAAGAGCTAATGAACATGTTTGCTTTAGGTGGTGATGTGTAATGGGGTATGGAAGATATCCAAAATATGAGTCAGCAAGCGAAAAGAGAGAAAAGGCAAATGCTTCCCTTGCAAAATTAAAAAAGAAAAACTCTGATATTGAACCGGTAATTATAGAAGGTAGGACATTAGCTAAAAGCTGGTGGGGGAAGGCATGGAATTTAAATCTTGAAAGTTACGCCGATTATGAAAATAGAATTTCAAGAGGAAAAAGCTATGTTAGAGGCAACATGGTTTTGGATTTAAAAATAACCAAAGGAAAAGTGTCGGCTAAGGTTCAGGGCAGCAGGAAAAAGCCCTATGATGTGGAAATTTTAATAGATGCATTAAGCAGTGACAAGTGGAAGCAAATTACAACATTATGCAATAACAGTATAGATTCATTAGAGGAATTAGTTGAAGGTAAATTTCCAAAAGAATTTGATGTATTATTTAAAGAGAAAAAATATGGTTTATTTCCATCTCCAAAAGAAATTCATTTTGATTGTAGCTGTCCTGACTGGGCAAGTATGTGCAAGCATGTGGCAGCAGTATTGTATGGAATAGGGGCAAGATTTGACATTAATCCAATGCTTTTTTTCGAGCTAAGAGATATAGATAGTAAAGAACTTGTGAGAAAATCTGTAGAACAAAAGGTAGATAGCATGCTAAAAAATGCAGGAAAGAAAAGTAAAAGAGAAATCCCGGAGAAGGATATTGCTGATATTTTTGGTTTATAAGAAAGTTGGTTTTATTAGATAATTATATTGAAATTAAACATTACGGGGACGAAACATTACGGGGACGGACCTTTAAAGTCCCGGCATTTTCAGGTGACTTAAAGGCTGACATTGATGCACTGAAGCAATACGATTTGTTATGGGGGATTTAAAATGGTTAACACAAAACTTAATTTTTATTTTTTCGGAGATATTGGTGAATACGATAATTATAATCCAGCGTATGTATGCAACAAAGAATACACTTCAGAAATACTATATTTAATTGCAAGGAATAAGCCGTTTTCTTTAAATGAGTGTGAAATAGCAAAACTTTTGGATATTAAAGAGGATGTGGTTAAGAATGCTATAAATAATCTTGAACTAATTAATGCAATAGAAGTTAAAAACAATACATATAGAATTAAATTTCCTGCTTTCTTACAGGAAGATGTTATAGAAATGGAAGGTTATATAGATAACATAGGTGAGATAATTGGCAAAAAAATAATGCAAATGAAAGACCTACTTTATAAAAAAGTATTAGAATTAAAATGTTCAAAATACCATAGTTTCGAGCGAATACTCTATCATATTATTTGTGATAAAATTTTTGACGGTACGGCCTTTGAATTTTTCACTGAAAGAAACATATTTTGTTCATCAAAAATTCAACCTGGAAATAGAGATTATATCATTGTTGCATATGAAGATAGTGATTTAGTAGAAAAATATAGTAATAAGATACTATGCAGTAGCAATAACTACAGAAGTTCTGGCTTTAATTATAACAGTTTTGGGGATTCTAATGGACAAAGAAAGGACATGTTTAGGTTCATTAGGCTTACACAGAAAAGTGTTAATAATGCAAGTAAGTTTGATGATATCAATATATCTTACAATAAAATTTTAGATAATATGAATAAGGAAATGGCATTCGAATGCGGTATTTTAATATGCAATATAATTAATCAGAATATAAAATATAATCAATTATCAGCAAAAGAAAAGAACTTGGCACAGTTTTTAGAAAAATTAGAATACATTAGTATAAATACGAATGATGATTCTATTTCGGTTGCTGTTCCGATATTTTATGACTTTGAAATAGTCACAGTTATTAAAGATTTATCAGATATTATACTCATTAATATTTTTCAAATAGTTGAAGAAGTTTTTGAAAACTTTGAAATTAATGCCTTGAAATTAACATCAGTAAAACATAATGTAGATATAAAAGAAATAGCAAATGAACTATGGCATCAAATTTTTGGGGCTACTAATGAATATTTAGTAAGAGAAGGATTTGTTTCAACTCCAGATAGTATTTATGGACAAGGTAGATATTTAAAAAGCCTTACGATTCCTTTAAACTAATATTTAAATCAATGCTGTACTAATGAACAATATTCAAATTTTGAGTTGCATCGTAGAAATAGATTTATTGGATTATTTATTATATTAAAATTTATTGTAGAGATTGGATTTAAAACCTGCGACAACTTTAATATTACAACTGCAGATGGTAGAAACTTTGATGCATTTATGGGAATTGAATTATCAGAGGGTAGTTTGAAAGGAATACGTGGAAAGTTTTATGCATCAGATGTTTTTGATAACATTCCTAAGGATGAAGTGGAAGAATATAATAATAATTTTCCTAAGCTGAAAAAATTAAGATTCCCGGGACAATGGGATTAACAAATTAGCATTTCAAAAAATACTATAAGTAAGGGTAATTAGATTGGATTTACCATTATTGATTAAGTGGCAATCTATAACTTAAGAATACTGTTGATTTCAACTTTGGGTGTCGTAAGATTATTAACAATAAAATTACAAACGGAGGTAGAGTATGGCTGAACCGGTAAAAGCAAATATTACTTTAGATTTACTTGATAAAAT
>CAZCTI010000109.1:0-6155 GCA_964501385.1 uncultured Clostridia bacterium | reverse complement strand
GCAACAAAAAAAGGTGCAAAATTAAGAAAAGCGTAATTTTAATTGCTTGTGTATGTTTATCAGTGGCAGGCTTCTTTGTAAGCATAGGCAATGGAGCAGTGAAAATATCTCCAAGTGAAATCATAAACACCATATTGCTTGATGAGAAAACAGTTAACTATCAAATAATACGGAATGTTAGGTTACCTCGGACAATAACAGCATCATTGGTGGGAACTTGTCTTGCGTTATCAGGCTGTATACTTCAGGGCGTAATGCGAAATCCCTTGGCAAGCCCTAATATTATCGGGGTCTCCTCAGGTGCAGGGCTTATGACTTTGGTTGTTCTGATAATTTTTCCTGACTATTATTATCTTGCTCCTTTAGGAGCTTTTGCAGGAGCACTTTTAGCCACACTTTTTATATATCTTTTAGCTTGGAAGGAAGGAGCAGCAACAACAAGGCTCATTTTGGCAGGAGTGGCGGTTTCATCGTTGTTGGGAGCAGGCAATAATGCCATAATGACCTTTTATCCGGACAAAGTTTCCGGAGTTATAGGTTTTATGGTAGGAGGTCTATCTTCTACTAATTGGAAGCATGTGGACATGATATTTCCCTATGCTATTATAGGAATGATACTCCTTTTGTTTATTTCAAACAAATTGAATATACTCATGCTTGGAGACGAAGTGGCAACAGGGCTCGGTTTAAATGTGGAAGCGACAAGGTTTTTATTTATCATTATTTCATCTTTGCTAGCTGGAGCTGCAGTCAGCGTGGTGGGACTATTAGGATTTGTAGGTCTTATAGTTCCACACATTACACGGCTTTTTATAGGTTCGGATTACAAGTATCTGCTTCCCGCAACCATTTTTACCGGCTCGGCGGTTGTAGTTCTCTGTGATACATTGGCAAGAGTTATGTTTGCCCCTCTTGAACTACCCGTAGGAATTATAATGTCAGCTTTAGGAGCACCGTTTTTCCTATATTTGCTAAGAAGAAAGAAGGAATATTAAATGGACTTAAAAGTTAAAGAGTTAAATGTAAGCTATGATGAAAAAAAAATACTGAAGGATATCAGCTTTAATGTTAAATCAGGCGAAATTGTAACCATTATCGGTCCTAACGGCTCGGGGAAGTCTACGCTTATAAAATCAATCAGCCGCTATTTAAAGCCAAGCAGTGGGGATATTTATCTAAACGAAGTCAACATAAAACGTATACACACAAAGGAAATAGCCAAGAATCTTGCCGTGCTTCCTCAAGTTAAAGGAGTGTCCTCAGATGTTTCAATCAAAGAATTAGTATCATATGGACGCTTTCCGCATCTTAAGTTTGGAAAAAGGATGGGAAAGGAGGACAAGGAGGTTATTGCGTGGGCACTGGAAAAAACGGGGCTTTTTTACATGAAGGACAGATACGTAGCCACACTTTCCGGTGGGGAGCGTCAAAGAGCTTGGATAGCAATGACTCTGGCACAAAAACCAAAGATGCTTTTACTGGATGAGCCTACAACTTTTCTGGATATCTGTTACCAGATGGAGATACTGGAAATGGTAAGAGATTTGAATAAAACCCTTGGTATCACTGTTGTCATGGTTTTGCATGATATAAATCAGGCATCAAGATATTCTGATAAGATGATGGTTATAAATTCAGGCGAGTTAAGGGAATATGGAGAACCGTGCAGTATAGTCAATAAGAATTTATTAAAAGATATTTTTAAAATTGATGCTGATATTTATGAAGATAAAGTAAACAATTGTCCATACTTTATTCCAAAGAAGAATAATGGTAAAGCAGGGAAGTGTTAAAATGAAAGATTTTGTGATTAAAAACGGTAAAAAATTACGATGTGGTTTCACAACCGGTACCTGTGCCACGGCAGCGGCTGCTGCTGCATCTATGATGATATTTACGGGAAATATAGTTGAAAATGTTGCGGTAACTCTACCTAAAGGCCAAATATTATTTATTGATATAGAAAACCCATCCTTTAGTGTGCAAGGCACAAGATGCTATGTAAGAAAAGACAGCGGTGACGATCCGGATATTACGGACGGTATTTTAGTATGTGCTGATGTAAAACTTGATGATACAGGCAAAATTAACATAGTAGGGGGAAAAGGGGTAGGAAGAATAACACAGAAAGGTTTAGATCAGCCGGTTGGAGAAGCAGCAATCAATTCAGTTCCAAGAAAGATGATAACCGAAAATCTTGAAAGAATCTGCCGGCAGTACAAATACTACGGAGGAATTACGGTGGTTATTTCTGTTCCGGAAGGTGAAATAGCAGCAAAGAAAACATTCAATCCCCACTTGGGAATAATTGGGGGAATCTCAATTATCGGAACAACGGGGATAGTTGAACCTATGAGCGAAAAGGCACTTATTGACAGTCTCAAGGTTGAAATGAATGTTATAAAAGAAAAGGGGTATGAAAAGCTCATCGCTTTTCCCGGTAATTATGCGGAGAAATTTATTGGGGAGCAATTGGAGATAAGGAGCGATAACAGATTAAAATTCAGTAATTATTTAGGTGATGTTTTAGATTATGCCACTGAATTGAACTTCAGAGAAATACTGATTGTTGGTCATATAGGCAAAATGGTGAAGGTTGCGGGAGGAATGATGAACACACATTCCCACAATGGTGATTTTAGAATGGAAATGCTAAGCTGTTATGCTGCTTTATATGGAGCAAATTCTGATACCATTGATGAAATTTTGTCCTGCGTTACAACGGAGCAAGCTTTAAGCATACTTGAAAGAGAAAGTATTCATTACAAGGTTATTAGAAAAATCAGCGAGAAAGCTGAATATTATATTAATAAAAGATTAGATAATAAAATTAGATCAAAACTAATTATTTATTCTAACAACTATGGTATACTAAATCAATAATTAAATATACAGAAGGAAAGTGATTTTAGTGAAAGCAAAAATTCCAAGAATTATGATAACGGCACCATCCAGCAATAGCGGAAAAACTACGGTAACAGTTGCTTTATTAAAAGCATTCTTAAACGATGGAAAAAAAGTAACTGCATATAAAGCCGGCCCCGATTATATTGACCCCATGTTTCACAAGGAGGTAATTAAAATTCCTTCCCGTAACTTAGATCAATTTATGTTGGGGGATAATGCCTGCAAATACCTTTTGTGCAAAAATAGCCAACACATGGATATTTCTATATTGGAAGGGGTTATGGGGTATTATGACGGTATCGGAACAAAAACATTGGGCAGCACTTATGAGCTTGCAAAACTGCTGAATTGTCCTGTAGTTATGGTTGTCGACTTAAGTGGCATGTCACTGTCAGTTTGTGCAATAATTGAAGGCTTTAAGAATTTTAGAATTAACAGCAATATAAAGGGTGTAATTTTAAACAATGTTAAAAAACAAATGTATGAATACTATAAAAAAATAATAGAATCAAACACAGATGTAAAAGTCTATGGGTACATGCCATATATAAAAGAATGCAGCCTGAAAAGCAGGAATCTTGGGCTTATTATTCCGCAAGAAACTGCAGATTTAGAAGAAATTACTGAAAAATTAGGAAACACCGCTCAAGAAACAATTGATATAAAAGGGCTTTATGAGCTTTCGCAAAATTGTGATTTAGTGGAATACAATGAAATTAAAATAGAGAAAAGAAAAGACATAAAAATTGCAGTAGCACGAGACGAAGCTTTTTGCTTTTATTATGAAGACAGTCTGAATTTATTGAGAGAGCTTGGTGCAGAATTGATTGAATTCAGTCCCCTTAATGATGAAAAGTTGCCAGATGATGCGATAGGGCTTTATATAGGCGGTGGTTATCCTGAACTTTTTGTGGAAAAGCTGTCAGGAAATCTTTCTATGATTGAAAGCTTAAAAAATAAAATTCAATTTGGGCTACCTACCATTGCAGAGTGCGGAGGCTACATGTATCTTTTAAAAACATTTAAGGATGAAAATAACAGAGAATTTCAATTAGTAGGAATTGAAGAAGGACAAAGCTGTATGACAAAAACATTGATAAATTTTGGTTATGAAAAATTAACCGCTTCAAAGGACAATATGCTTTGCAAAAAAGGTGAATCAATAAATGCCCATGAATTTCACTACAGCAAAAGTACCAACCCCGGAGATTCCTTTATAGCTTCAAAACCTGAATCCCACAGAAGTTGTGAAAGCATTATTGCCGATGACAGCAAATTTATGGGCTATCCACACATGCATTTTTGGGGTAATGTTAACTTTGCTGTAAATTTTATCGACAAATGTATTGAATACGGTGAAATATGTCATTAATAATAGGTTATATATTGGATTTAATAATTGGAGATCCACAGGGATATCCTCATCCAATAAGGTTAATAGGCAAACTGATTGAATATGTAGAGAAATCATTAAGAAAAAAATGCAAAAGCCAAAAGGATGAATTAATAGCAGGTACACTTCTTTGGTTTACAGTAGTTTTTTTAAGCTTTATAATTCCTTTTTTAATATTGTATGCAGCTGCAAAAATAAACTTAATATTATACATTGTTGCTGAAAGCATAATGTGTTATTACATTTTAGCTGTAAAGAGCCTTAAGGATGAAAGCATGAAGGTTTATTACCCTTTGAAAAATAACAATATTGGTGAAGCCAAGCATTATTTGTCATTCATAGTGGGAAGAGATGTAGAAAGACTAAACAGCTCTCAGATTACAAAAGCAGCTGTTGAGACAGTTGCCGAAAATACTGCTGATGGTGTAATTGCTCCCATGATTTTTATAATGCTTGGAGGTGCGCCCTTGGGATTTTTATACAAGGGAATAAACACTTTAGATTCAATGGTGGGATATAAAAATGAAAAGTATATAAACATGGGGAAATTTTCTGCAATTGCAGATGATGTATTTAATTTTATACCTTCAAGAATTGCGGCATGGCTTATGATTATGTCATCCTACATTCTTAAAATGGATTATAGAAATGCTTATAAAATTTATATAAGGGACAGATACAATCATAAAAGTCCAAACTCCGCTCAAACCGAGTCCGTATGTGCAGGGGCATTAAATTTAATGCTTGGGGGAAACAGTTATTATGGCAATATTTTGGTAGAAAAACCGACAATAGGAGATAATAACAAGGAGGCTGAAGCAGAAGACATAATAAGAGCAAACAAACTCATGTATGCAACATCGATTCTATGTTTAGTATTAGGAATTGCTTTGAAATACTGCTTAAGTAATCTATAGTATAAATACAATAGAGTGAAGGAGGAAATATGGAAACACACGGAGCTGACATTTATACCGCCTCTGAAATATCGGGTTATAAAGAGGATGAGATTATAGATTTTTCATCAAACATCAATCCCTTGGGAATACCAAAAACAGTTGCTTTAGCTGCAGTTAATTCAATTAAATACACTGACAGATATCCGGATATTAACTCAAGAAAGCTTATTGATTCCATATCTGTATATGAAAATGTTCCTAAGGAATTTATATTTGTTTCTAACGGAGCTGCGGAAGCCATATTCAGGATAGCAGCCTGTCTTAAGCCTGAATGGGGTATGATTACTGCACCTTCTTTCAGTGAATACGAGAAATCCATGAAATTGTTTGGGACGGATATAAATTATTACTATTTGAAAGAGGAAAACAACTTCAAAATTACAGAGGATATTTTAAATTGTATCAATGATAAAACAGACATTGTTTTTATATGCAACCCGAACAATCCAACAGGTAAATTAACAGAAAAAAATGTATTGGAAAAAATCTTATCAAAATTGAAGAAGGAAAAAGCTTTTTTGGTAGTAGATGAATGCTTCTTGGATTTCGTAGAAAACTCTAAAAAATACAGCACTGTGGATTTGCTTAATAAATATGATAATTTGATTGTTATAAAAGCATTTACAAAAATATTTGCAATACCGGGCATACGACTTGGTTATTGCATGTCCTCAAATGAGGAATTCATTAGTAATTTAAAATCAATGGGACCGCCTTGGAATGTTTCAACGATTGCTCAGGCTGCAGGTATTGCCGCCCTGAAGGAAACCGAATACATAAAAAGAACTGTATCCTACGTTAAGGAACAAAGGAATTATCTTTCTGATGAGTTAAAGAAATTAGGTATTGAAGCTTATGAATCACATGCAAATTATATTTTATTCAAAACGGATATT
>CAZCTI010000108.1:4808-6279 GCA_964501385.1 uncultured Clostridia bacterium | reverse complement strand
GATATTAATAATTTGTATTTCGAAAAATTTATTTTCAGAAAAAGCGGTTCAGGAACAAGAAAATTAATTGAACAAAAGCTTTTGGAAAAATGTATAGAAGTAGATAATTTAAATATAGTTTCTTATGTAGACAGCAATGAAATGATTAAAAAAATGATTGAACTAAATTTAGGTATCAGCTTTATATCACAAATAGCCGTTAAAAACGAAGTTGATTTAGGATTAGTTAAGGCCTTAAACATTAAGGATTTAAACTTAAAAAGAAATTTTTATTTTGTACACAGCAAAAAAAGAACCTTGTCTCCATTGGTAGAAGCGTTTAAAAATTATATTATTAATTATAAAAATTTAAGTTAGGAAGTGAACTATGTCATCTAAAGAAATAAAATTAACTCAAATGACTCAAAGTGCAGGCTGAGCTGCCAAAATAGGACCTGATGTCCTAGCACAAGTTTTGTGCCATTTAAATAATGATAATGATGAAAATCTTCTTGTGGGAATGGGTACCTCAGATGATGCTGCAGTATATAAAATAACTGATGATATTGCCTTAGTTCAAACGTTGGATTTTTTTACACCGGTTGTTGATGACCCATACTTATATGGTCAAATAGCAGCTGCAAATTCATTAAGTGATGTATATGCCATGGGTGGTGAACCAAAGTTAGCTCTTAATATTACATGCTTTCCTATGGATTTAGACAAGGAAGCTATAAAAAATATACTTAAGGGTGGTCATGATAAAGTAAGAGAAGCAAATGCCATGATTATTGGCGGTCATACAGTAGAAGATAAGGAGCCAAAATACGGATTATCTGTAACCGGATTTATACATCCAAAAGATGTGGTTACTAACAGCAATGCAAAGCCGGGAGATGTTTTAATTCTAACAAAACCTTTAGGAATGGGTATTTTAAATACAGGTATTAAAGCAGGAATAGTAAGTGAAGAAGGCTACAAAATTGCTGTTCATACTATGTCTGAATTAAATAAATTTTCAAAGGATGCAATGATGAAGGTTGGTGTTAACAGCTGTACAGACATAACAGGTTTTGGTTTGTTAGGCCATGCATTTGAAATGGCTGATGGAAGCAATGTTACAATTAAATTTAACTCTTCATCCGTACCAATTATTGAAGAAGCTCTGTCTTTGGCAAGAATGGGTATTATACCAGGTGGAGCTTATAGAAATATGGAGTATATAAAAACTCAAGTTAAAATCTCAGAACAAGTACCTCAAGAAATAATCGACTGTATGTATGATCCTCAAACATCAGGAGGTCTTTTAATTTCAGTAGAAAAAACCAAAGCTAAACAATTGCTTAAGGAGCTTAAGAACTCTACTACAGCCTATGGAATCGTAGGTGAAGTATTAGAAAAATCAGATTACAGCATATTAGTAGAATAAAAATTCCAGGAATTCCGGGGACGGACCTTGAAATTCCGTGTTTAGAACTTTAGGGACGGACCT
>CAZCTI010000108.1:1548-4708 GCA_964501385.1 uncultured Clostridia bacterium | reverse complement strand
GGGACGGACCTTGAAATTCCGTGTTTAGAACTTTAGGGACGGACCTAAAAATTCCCCGGAATTTTCTTAATTTTTCAAAAAATAATCTATTAGTATTTCTTTTATATAATTGTATCTTCTTGCATAAGAATTCTCAATTCGTATTAACTCAAATCCATGTTTCCTGCATATTTCTGATTTTTTACCGTCTCTTACTTTCACTGTTTCATCTTGGCTATGCTCCATACCGTCCAATTCAATTGCCAAAATCGGTATTTCCCTTATACCGTAAACTCTTTCATATACTACAAAATCAAATCTACCAGAATAAAACAAGTCACTGTATGCTAAATTTTCCGAAAATACATGAGCAATGCTAACTTCTTTGTGAACGGTGCACTTTCTTTTGTTATATAAAACATTATCTAAGGCAAACTTTAAGCTTTTAAGGAATGCTTCTTCAGTTTCCGTGGAATATGGCTTTACTCCCAATGCCCTTGATGCTATTGATTTTTCAGCTACCTTGCTTTCCCCGTTAGTTTTTACATAGTTAAATAGATCATAAACATCATCCTCATCTTCATTGTTAGCACAATGCAGTCTGTTTAAATTTTTACTGCTTGATAAAACAACTAACTGCTCCTTAGCCCTTGAAGTTGCTACATTGATTAATTCTTTATTGTTTTTAAGCCAGGAATATGTGTTTGAAGAAGTTTTGTCTGTAACTGCCATGGAAAACAAAATTACATCCTTTTCATCTCCTTGAAAAGCATGCACAGTGCCACATGTTACATCATTAATATTATTTTCCTTGAGCATTTCGTCTATAAACCTTTTTTGGTTTACAAAAGGAGTAATTATTCCTACTTTTTTATCTCTGTTTTCCTTAATATAATCAATTATCTTAATTGCTTCTTGTGGAGAGGTATTTTTAAAATCACTACTATTGTCCTCAACATCAACAAAAACCAATGGCTTCTCTGATTTAACACTACTTTTAATATTAAGTTTTTTGTTATAATACTTTTTATTGTTAAAATCAATAATTTTCTTATGACATCTATAGTGATAGCTTAAGAGTATTTCATCACTTACAGCATCACAGGCTAAAAATGTTTTATAAATAGAATTATTAATATAGTCATATTCATTGGTTACAGAGTATTTCTGCTTTAATATATAATTATCTCTTGGATTTAAAAGTATAACGGGATTCAGCTGCTGCGGGTCTCCAACCAACATAAGATTTTTCCCTCTTAAAATAGGGACTAATGAAACAGCAGTATTACATTGACTTGCTTCATCCATTATAACCATGTCAAAATATTGCTTTGGCTCCCCTAACTTATGAGCAGATATATTTGTGGTTGCACATATGGGGAATATACGCAAAAAATTTCTCAGATTTTCTTCATCTTTTAAATATTGATTAAACTGACTTAACCTTAATTCCTTGTCATCTAAATAAACAATGTCTAATAAACCTTTATATTTTGGTTCTCCCAATCTTTTTATATGCTTGGCTGATGTATAGTACAAATATTTTAAAAATTCCTCTTCATCATCATACAAATAGCTTAGGGCTTCTTCGTCTGTCACTTCCCCTAATATTTTTAACTGTTTTTCCACATTATTAAGCTGTCTTCCCTGAAGGTCTGTCTGAAATGTAAACTGATCATAGGTACTTAATAGTTTTTCTATGGTTTCCTTTCTTTCTTTTAATTCAATTATTCGCTCATGTTTTTTTAATAATGCTGTAAGATTTTTAGTTCTTTCTATTTTATTTCCCTTGTTTTTTTCTAATGTTTTATCGTAAATTTCTATATCCTTTGTTTTTTCATAAATATCTAATATATAATCAAGGCTTTCTGCAACTTTTTCGTTATTGCCCAATCGAATTATTGGAAAAGGAATAATTTTGTCTTTGTAGGAAATATTTAAAAACGCATTAAAGACACTGTCAATAGGTAGATTATTATAAGATGACAGCAATACAGTTCTTTCATTAAAAAATGCAGTGGAAACAGTATTAATAATGGTATTTGTTTTACCGGTACCGGGAGGACCTTGTATATATGCTAAGGGGTATTTCATTGCATTATTGATTGCCAATAATTGATCAATATTTACTTTTTTATTTAATAGAGCAATTGGATATTCTTTTCTTCGCTCCGGGCGTTTTACCAGTTCTCCAAAAAATGCTTTTATGGGAATTGAAACGTCTTCCCTATGCATATTAATAATCGCTTCGTATTCTTTTTCTAAATCAAGAATTACATCAAAACCCATGGCAATCAAGTAAGGCAGATCATCTACAGAAGTTTTGGGATTGGAATTTGTAATTTTGTTTTTTATAACTTCCTGATTCTTTTCAAAGTCATCCAACAAATAATAATCCTCTTCATCTAAATACTGTCTTATACTTAGTTTTGTCCCATCTATTGTAAATTCCATGCAAAGGGTTATTGCATCATCTGTTTGAAAAGTTCTGTTACGAACATT
Source organism: uncultured Clostridia bacterium (assembly GCA_964501385.1). Classification (GTDB taxonomy): domain Bacteria; phylum Bacillota; class Clostridia; order Tissierellales; family Sedimentibacteraceae; genus Sedimentibacter. The sequence goes on along the minus strand of CAZCTI010000108.1, from coordinate 2,227 downwards.
AAGGTTAAGCCTTTTGTATGCCAATACATATAATCCATGCTTTGTATTTATACTGAGCACATTAACACAAAGCTGTTTAATTTTATTTTTTTCATACACATTAGCTGACTTTTTCTGAAAATTACGTACAACCTCTTTAAACTGACTGTCGCTAAGCTGGTAGCTCCCTGTAATTAGACAGTCCCTATCAAAATGTTTTATAAGAGAATAATCACATTTATATGGTGTGGTATCTAATCTGTTGCAATCGGCAAGATAGTTTAAAACTTTAAAATTAGCTGCATTATAGAAAATATTTATGTATTTGCCTGGATTTAATCTAATATCTTCAATCATTATATTATTGATTTCACAATAAGAACCATCAATTATTTCAGCTTTATTGATGGATTCAATATAAATATTCATTTCAAGCATTGTGTATTGTGACAGATGCAGACCATCCACCAAAAGCATTTTACGGACAGGATCTATATTTTTTATTCCTATCCAATATTTAGTAGTCTTATTTTCAAGATTTAAATATTCAATACTTAGCCACTTTCCTTCATGAATTGCCTTAAATATATTTTTGCGAATATTATCCATAACACACCTTCTGTATTTACAGTTAATACAATTGTAGATAATAAACCTTGAAATGTCAACGCAATTCTGGGAATTCCGGGGACGGACCTTG
>CAZCTI010000108.1:0-1448 GCA_964501385.1 uncultured Clostridia bacterium | reverse complement strand
TGTCAACGCAATTCTGGGAATTCCGGGGACGGACCTTGAAATCCCGTTCATTTGTTAAAGTTAAAGTATTTTGGTAAAATAAAATCCATAGAATTGCTTCTACGGATTCTGAATTCTGTGGAATTCTGGGGACGGACCTTAAAATTTCATTCATTGGCATGTCTCCAGTTCATTATTGATGACCAATACCTGTTTATACGGTAAATTGCACAGTTCAGCCACTTTTTTTATTGGAATTAAATTGCGTTTTATTAGTTTTTTGGCAAGTTCTTCTTTCATTTCTAAAGTCATTTGTTTTTGGTCTGAAATGCCATGATAATTTACATATTGTTCAATTTCATGTTGAACAATTAAGTGAATATTTATAGATTGTTCTTCTTTAGTATCTAAATACAAGTTATCGTCAAAAGATTTATGAAAGTTAAAAAAGTCATCCTTAGTTTTAAACCTGCTTAAAATTTCATTCATATAATTTTCATCTATCAAATCTGTATTTTTATTGAAGTATTCCTTAGTACTGCTCCACTGATAATTAATAATACTATCAGACAGTGCAGCCTTAACAGGATTATTATGTATGTAACGCAAAACTCCAAATAAATATTTTTCATCTTCAACTGCTTCACTTTTAAATCTGTCTTGAAATACATATCCGTATCTTTCTTCATAGCGATTGTAATATAAAGCAAATTTTACATTTAACTTTTTCATTATTATTTTTAGATCTTCGTCCCCTACCTTTGCTAATAAATGAAGATGATTATCCATTACACAATATGCAATTACAGAAAAGTCAATTTCTTCTTTTATTTCTTTTAGTAGTTTTAGTATTTTTGTTTTATAATAATTTTTCGAAAAGATTTGTTCTTTGTTTATACCTCTTAACATTATGTGATATATACCTGTAGAGCTGATTTTTCTTGCATGCCTTGCCATTTAATCACTCCTAATATAAATTATAATCTTTTGAATGAAGTTATATGTCAAGTTAAGTATGAGAATAAGCAGTTTGGTTATTGGTTAATTATACCATGTAGTAATGCATTTTGATACATAATTTTGTTGATAATATTATTTTTAAATTATACTTATATTATATGGTGGAATTCTAAGGTCCGTCCCTAAAATTCAATGAAAAGTAAAAAACACACCATTTTTTTGAAATAGTGTGCTTTAATATGGGAATTCTAAGGTCCGTCCCCAGAATTCCTTTAAAAATCTATGGATGGATTGTTTATATCTACTATATATTTTCTGCAATTTCCTCTAAATCTGTTGATAATTAGCTCTTCAATACCGTTCATTGCTTCATACAATGATGAGCCTTCTTCATACTCAAATCCTACAAGCTGAAAAAATACATCTCTGCTGTCAAGCATTACCTTGCCTAATTCGCTTTGTCTCCAAACCCATTTCAAGGTCTGAACTATATTGCCGCTTGTAAATAT
>CAZCTI010000107.1:0-6516 GCA_964501385.1 uncultured Clostridia bacterium | reverse complement strand
CCGCAGATTATCATCACTTTGTCTCTAATTCCTTTTTCAATTGCTAAATCATGAACCTTCTTCATATTTTTAATATGAACATCATCATGAGTTATTATTGTACTTAAAAGTATAGCATCAGCATTAGTTTCTATTGCAGCATCCACTAATTTTTCAACAGGGCATGAAGTTCCAAGATATTCATATTTAATACCAAATCCTTCAATACCGCCATGCTTGATATCCAATGTTTCTTTAAGTCCAACTGAGTGTTCATCTTCACCGACAGTTGCAGCTACAACGAAAAGTGGTTTATTCTGTATGTCTTCCCTTATTTCAGCTTCTGACAATATTTCCGGTTTTTCCGGAATTATCAACTCATCAATATTTATGTCAAAGTTTACTCTTCCTTTAACTTCACAATAAGTTCCTTCAGATGGATGCATTACTTGTTTGTGAACAACCGTTACATCTTCAAGACCCATCTTTTCACCACATTTAATTGCAGCAAACTCAGCTGTTCTTTCATCTAATGGAAGGAATATATTTAACAATACTGTGCCGTCTGCTCTCCATTCAACCTCAGGTTTTACAAGGTTTGTGTCAAAATATTTCTTGTTTTCTTCAAGTCTTACATTAACATTGTCATGTTCATCTAATTCATCTATATATTGAATTTTCGAACGGTCCTCAAATGTATCTCCGCCTATTGCATCACTTGCCTTTGCAAATTCTTTCGGAACATTGTTATAACCGAAGTGAACTGAAACAGGGGCAAAATAATCTTCATCTCTTTCATAAATGAAACCATATCCTATTCCGCCTTCGATTTGACGGGCAATACCATCTCCGTTTCTTTCGGGATATTTACCGCTGTCAACAAAGAAGCCTTGTTCAACTGCTTTAAAGTATCCGCCAACTTCAAGCATTTCTTCCATGAATAATATTGCTCTTTCTTTTAATTCACGAACTTCCTTGCCTAAAGGTCCTTCTCTGTCAAGCTTAACCATTTCTCTTAAGCCGTCCATACCTGTAAGAGATTGTTTAGCAGTCATAATACCTGCAATATTATTATAATGCCATGGCACGTTTCTTCCTTCATCAGGAGTGATTGTTGATTGAATATCAGCACTTGTAAGTCTTGAAATCATCATGTTCATGGTATGAGTAACAGCTGCTTCACGAGTATCTGATTCCATATATTTTGTATTTTGCTGTGCTCTCATTTTATAGTCTCTGAATAAATCACGAAGAGCTACAGCATAAGGTAAGTCAAGTCTCATACATGGTGCAGGAGGAGCTGTTGGAGGAACTGTCGATAAGGCAATATTTTCTTTCTTAATACCAACCTTATGTGAAAATGCTGAGTTAATAGCATGCTGTACCATTAGTTCAGGCATTACCTTCCATGCTTTCATTGCTGTAGCATTAGCATTGTGGGCTCCGTCTATTTGAAGTATTTCTGCCCAAGCCATTATTTTCTTAGCTTCACATGCATCAACAAAGCTTCTTACCATATTTACATTTCTGTACAATACATTGTATTGTGGGTCTTGGTGAGCTCCGTTTACTCCTTCTTCAGCAAACATAACTGCTATATCTGGACCTGCAACACCGGAAATATATGAGTGGAAATTTATTGGTCGGCCAATTTCATCTTCAATTAAATCACATGCTTTTCTTGATGCTCTTACTTGTTTACGCGTAACCATTATACCGCCTATACCTTGGTTTGTACCTTCAAGTAAAGAGTCTATATGTGACTGTCCGGCAGTTCTTATAACCATAATATGGTCAGCTCCATGCCATGCAGCCATACGCATTCTTCTTATATCATCTTCAAATCTTCCGGAAGCTATTTCTGTTGTTATTACACAATCAGGCTGAGGGTCAATATATCCGAATCCTCTGCTTCCCGGTAGCGGAACAGAATTTAATAAGCCTTCTGATGATTCGTGGTATTCAAAATCACCAACAGTTCTTTTTTCGTTTTTTCCATCTCTCCAGTGCCATCCCCGACGTCTTGGTTCATATTTGTCTAAGTCATTTAACAATTCTTTTATATCTAACTTTTTGTTAGGTTCAAGTTTCATATTTTCCCTCCTTAAAATAATGTGTCGACAGTATCCCAGTGTTTGCCGTCTGCCAGCAATAATCCTGCTTCACGCACTGAGCATCCTAATTTTTTAGATAGTCTCCATACAACATTGCCGGCACCTTTTCCCATTAAACCTTTATTCATAACTCCGTCAACTATAGGTTTAACTTCAAGGCTTGAGAATCCCATTCGAAGAAGTACACTTCTTTCAACGGATGGTGTTGTATTTTTTCTGCCTAATTCCAATAGAGGGTCAACAATTTGATCTGCTAAATCCCAAAATTTTTCGTATAATTCTTCGTCTGAAAGATTGGCTAAATGAGCTCTTCTTTGCTGGTAATCATCAGCTCTTTTCATAAATATCCTCCTGTTATCTCTTAATTTCAAATAGGCGTATTATTTCATACGCCTATTTGTTACTTATTCTACAAAGATGCGATTGTTTCCTTAACGAATTCCACATCTGAATTTGTTTCTAATGCAAGGAATTCTATATCAGCTTCCGTAGGTGTTACATTGTAATTATTTAATGCATTTTTAATGAGTGACTTTCTCATACCTATTACATCTGCATCATTTACTTTAATCAATGAAGGATGTGATGGGAATATAATATTTTGTCCCGGAACTTCATCCTTTGGATCTCCAAATTTAATTTCAATTCCGTTATCTCTTGCAAATGACAGCTGAGGCTGAATATGCTTGCCTGCTCCCGTATATTCTGTTTCCTGAACAACTATCATCTGGTCTTGATCTAATTCCTGTGCTAAAGCAAATGCTGCTGTTAAAGCTGTATTTCCTGCAGGACCTTTTTCCAACCCTTCAAGAGATGCCAATGCCTCTGTAATATAGAAAACTTCTCCCTGATGAACTGTTAAGTATCTTTCGATATATCTCAAAGGTCTTGCTGCTGAACGAGGAACATCTGAACGGTCCGGCCATGTAGAGAACGGCATTCCAAATCCCGTATGACCTGTTGTAAATGATTTTTTGTTAAACTGTGTATCAGCTGCCATATGAAGTCCTGATAAGTCAACACTTGCTGCAACTATTTTAGATTGAGCTCCTGCTTTTCTAAGTCCTCTTGCAGTTCCTGTAAGGTTTCCGCCTCCTGCATTTGTAGCTATAACAACATCCGGGTCCTTACCGTATTTTTCTCTAAACTGCATTGCTATTTCATAGCCTAATGTTTCAACACCTGCAATAGCAAATGGTGTATAAAGCGATGCATTAAAATATCCTGTTTCCTCTAAAACTCTTAAGAATATATAGAACAATTCAGGTCCAACTGATAATTGAAGAACTTCAGCTCCCAATGCCTCGCATTTTCTTGCTTTTTCAATTATTTCAGGCTGTCCAACTCCTTTCGAGTCATAACATTCCTGTACAACTATGCATTTAAGTCCATGCATAGCTGCTTGAGAAGCAACTGCGGCACCGTAGTTACCGCTTGTGGCAGTTACAACACCCTTGTAGCCAAGCTTTTTAGCTTGATATACTGCTGTGGATGCCCTTCTTGCTTTAAAGCTTCCTGAAGCATTGCTTGCTTCATCTTTTATGAATATTCTTGCTCCTTTTCCCTCAGGGGCAAGCTTTCTTGCCAGTGCAGTTAAGTTTCTAAGTTCAATAATTGGTGTGTTTCCTACTCCATGCTCAGATTGGATTTTCTGGATTTCTTCTATAGTAAATCCGGCTTCCTTCATCATTCTTTCATAATCAAAAGCTATTGAACCACTTTCAAATATTGAAAAATCAATTCCTGCTGCCTTTTTCATTATTTCAGGTCTTCTCGACATTACTCCTGCGTAGCTCATATCTTTATTCATTATCAGCACCTCCAAATACAATTTCTCTTACTTGTTCGCTGATTGTTATTAATTCAGGAACGAATTTGCCGAAATCATGCTTGTAATATGGATTTACTTCTAACAAAGTACCTTTTTCAATACGTTTAGTTCTTGTTAAAACTTCAACCTCATCTCCAACATTTGCATCTTCCTGCAAAAATCCTTTCACCCATAATTCCAATGGCACCTTTTTAGTGTCATCCGGAACCTGTGGAGCTCTTTCAGCTGGCTCTAAAACATTTCTGTGTATTAAAACCCATTCACCTTTTTTTATCATTACTACACTCCTTACTTTATTTTATTACGTTTTTATTCCAAAGGCTTTAGCCCTTGTCATTGCTATGAATAAACTTAGCGTCAGTGTCATTCTGAGGGCTTTAGCCCGAAGAATCTCATCTTTTAAAACATGAGATCATTCGCTTCGCTCAGGATGACAATATGAGCATAGATGCTCTTCTTTACTTAACTATTTTACATTCAGGGTCGATTAAATGTCTCATATCTCCCATAATTGCTCTTGGCACAGGAATACTAAGCATTGTATGTAATCCCGGTTTAGCATTGATTATTTGAGGAATAGTGTTAACACACATAGCTATTGTACCGATTCCTCCCGGAACTTCTGGAGAGTTAACCATATTGATGTTTGGAGTTCCCTTAATTATTACATAATCACCTGTTTGAACACCAACTTGTTCAGGTTCGATTTGCTGCGGGTGATCCATTTCAATTTTCAATTCTCCGTCAATATATCCAAAGCCCTTCATTGCAACACCTGCTACATTGCCGGCTTTTGCAAATCCATATTGAGATTTTCTGTCAACATCAGTAACTATAGGATCCATGGATGTAGTTACTTTATCAACTTTCCAACCAATAGCTTCAGCTATCATGCCTATTGATTCTTCAAATCCTACATGACCTGCTAATGTTCCTGTTTCAACGCCATTTTTGAATTCATCAACAGTTATGCCAATACCTTGCTCATGCATTACAGTTGGTCCAAATGGTGATAAACTGTTAACTCTTCTTGAAACAATATGCTCAACTGATTCGCAGCATCCTGTCATAACTACAACCAATAAGTCCATTATTAAACCAGGGTTAATGCCTGTTCCAATAATTGAAACGCCGTTTTCTTTTGCAATTTTGTCTAATTGTTTAGCTTCTTCCGGAGATTGAGCCATTGGAAATGCCATTTCTTCAGCACTGGAAACTACATTTATTTTTTTCTCCAAGCAGAATTTCAATCTGTCGAATGCCACTTTTGTATAAGAGTCTGTACAGCATAAAACTACGTCAGCTGCTTTTTCTGTTATAACATCTTCCGGTGACCCAACTAATACTTCAGGTCTGTCTCCTCTTTCAACTCCTATAAGTTCATACATGCTTTTTCCGATTTTAGCACCTCTTCCGACTGCACCAACTATGTCAACACCTTTTTTGTTTAAAAGCATTCTTGCCATGCCGCCTCCCATGGCTCCAAGTCCCCAAATAATTACTTTTACATTTTGCATTTGTAATCCTCCTATTATTTTTCTACTCACTTATAATATATAGCAATTTTTATGCCAAAAGATTTTTTTATAAAGTTCTATGTTGTTGAATTTTTTTTTAAAATGTTTATTTCCTCTTACTTTCAGCATTCACGTTATTTTATCTCAAAAAAAACAATTTATACAATCTGCGAATTTATATGACTTGTACTAACGTTTTCATAAAAAGTACAAAAAGAGCAATTATTTTTGCAGCTGCGTGCAAATATATTTGCTCTTTTTATAAATCGATATTATATTTTTTAATTTTATGCTGTAATGTTTGACGCTTGATTTTTAAAGAATTTGATGCCCTAGTAATGTTGTAGTTATTGCTTACTAAAGCCTTCACAATTATCTTTTTTTCCAAATTATTTAGATATTCATCCATACCGGAATCTTCAATTTTTTGATAATTATCAATTTGATGATCCATTGAATATTGAATGGAAAAGAGGCTTTTATCCAAAATATATTCATTATCATCACACATACTCACGGCTGACATAACTATATTTTCAAGTTCTCTTACATTTCCAGGATAGTCATATTTTAAAAGATATTCTTTTACTTCATCTGTAAATCCTGTAACATTCTTATTAAACCTTTCATTATGTTTGTCAATAAACATTTTAGTCAGCAATAAAACATCATCTTTTCTGTCTCTTAAGGCCGGTACATCTATTTGTATTACATTAAGCCTATAAAACAAGTCCTTCCTTAGCTTACCTTCTTTTAATATTTTTTCGGGATGCTCATTACAGGTAGTTATAATCCTTACATCAATAGGAATATCATTTTCTCCTCCTACCCTTCTTATGTAATTTTCCTGAAGAACTCTTAAAAGCTTAGGTTGTAATTCATAAGGCATAGAATTTATTTCGTCTAAAAGAAGTGTTCCGCCATTTGCTTGTTCAAACAAACCCGGACGGTCAACTGCTCCTGTGAAACCTCCTCTTGTTGTGCCAAATAACAATCCTTCTAACAGAGATTCGGGAAGAGCAGCACAATTTTGTGCAATAAATGGTTTGTCCTTTCTTGAACTCGCATAATGTAT
>CAZCTI010000106.1:0-6659 GCA_964501385.1 uncultured Clostridia bacterium | reverse complement strand
TCTAAAAAGTAATATATTAATGTATATGTGTATTGTTTCCTGAATAACACTGTTATTTTTTACAATTGTATTACGTTTTACATTGTATATCCTGGATGAACCGCTTTATTTATTGACTCTGCCAATAATCCTGACAAAGAATTAATTATTTCATCTACATAACTTGGCGTTACTATTGATTCCCCATACATGGGACTTAAAATTTCCTTTATGAAATCATGCTTTTCATTATATTCCAAATCGCTTAAAATACCCATTATCTGACCAACATCATCAGTTTTTCCTCTTAATGTTTCTTCCATCATTTCAATTGTATCATTGACAATAGTTGCCGTATCAACCACTGTAGGAATTCCCATTGCCACAACTTTTATACCGGTAGTTTCTTTGTTAAGGGAGCCTTGCATATTTCCTATTCCTGAGCCCGGCTCTATACCGGCATCAGTTACTTGAACCACTGCACACAACCTCCTCATTTTGCGGGAAGCTAAGGCATCAATTATAATTAATAAAGTAGGCTTTATTTTTTCAACAACACCGACAATTGTATTAATAGTCTCAATTCCTGTAGTTCCTAACACACCTGGCTCCAATATCGAAACTTCGTTAAAGTCCTCGTCATATTCTTTGTTGTATGCTTTAAAATATTGTCTTGTTACCTTGATTTTATCAAGAGTTTTAGGACCTAATGCATCAGCTGTAATATTCCTGTTCCCTAATCCAACCACCAAAACTCTCTCCCTTTCGAGCCCTGAAATATCCCTGATAGCCTTAGACAATATATCAATAACTTCATTTCGCGATTTTTCTGAAAGATTTTTTAAGCTTTTAGTTTCATAAGTAATATATTTCCCCATTTTCTTGCCAACTGCTTTTTCAGCCTCCTCGTCTCTTATTTCAAGTTCTATTACTTCCCCGTGGCTGTAATCATGGGTTTTTAATATTATTCCCTCAACCTTTTGTGACAGTGATTCATTAGCCTCATATGCCAAATCCGTTCTATACATAACTCCTCCTGTGATATATAATATTGTAATCTTATCGCAAATGTTAAGTATGTTATTGCTATGAATATACACAGATTGCGTTATTCTTACTTAGTGAAGAATCTCTCGTGTGTCCCCTGCCTTTAAATACATGTAATCATCTCAATAAGACCTTATAATTCATAGCGTTTTATTTATTATAGTTTTTTTTGATTTTTTTATTCTTTTTACTTGATTTTTATGTGAAATGTCTGTATAATTGATTTGCTGTCAAAAATGCCCTGACCCTGTTTTTTGTAGGTATTAATTCATACTTCTGCTATCAAGTTAGCCTTTGTAGTAAGAGGAATGTCCCCTAATATGATTTTCTGAAAAATGGTTGGTAGGTCATTCGCAACGATTATGACTTTACACAATTTTTTCGCCCGTAAGGAGAAAGAAATCGCAGGTAAGTCAAACGCAATGAGTTCCAGATTTGCATGAGCGAAAGCGAATAAGCAAATATGTGAGCGAAACTGTGCGTCCGAATGTATGCGGCATAAGAGCAATTAAAATGGTGAATGAGACTGTGAAATACGAAAACAGATACATGTTAAAGGAGGTGAAATATTTTGGCAAATATTAAATCTGCAAAGAAAAGAATCTTAGTTATAAACAAAAAAACTGAAGCAAATAAAAGCAGAAAATCTGAAATAAAAACATATATTAAGAAGTTTGAAACAGCATTAAACGAAGGCAACTACGAAAAAGCTCAAGAATACCTAAAAATATGTGAAAAGAAATTATATCAGGCTGCTGCAAAAAACACTATTCATAAAAACGCTGCAGCAAGAAAAGTAAGTAGATTAACGAAGAAACTTAATAAAGTTGCTTAATATTTCAGTTGGTGGGATTTCCACCACTGAACTAACATTAAAGATTCATCAACTAACATCATAGTCTGTGAATGTTGTGAATTTTTTGAATGTGGTGTTAGTTGATGAATCTCTAAGGAAAATAAAAAACCGGTTTAACCGGTTTTTTTTTTATGCATTATTTAATTATTCCGGTCGTTATCAATTCAAGCCCTACCCTGCTGTCTATTTCTCCTGTTTTTATTTTTTTATCTATTTCCAGAAATCTTCTCATATAATATTCGATTGTTTCCATATTAAGATTTTTCGACTGCTTCGCTAACTTTGAAGCTACAAAATTCTTTATTTTCATTTTATTTATTATATCATTGTAGCTATATCCCTTTTTTTGTAAAACCACATACTGATAAAGCATTCGGTATTGCCTTGTAATCATATGAATTATAAATTGCTCTGCAATATTGTTTAAAAGCATCTCATCCAATATTTCAAATGATTTTTTCTTATTGTTTTCACATATGTAATCTACAAGCCTGAATATATTGCTTTCAACTGATTTAATAATTAACATGTCTAAATCATCAGCTGTTATATTCCTTTTATCTTTATTATGGGATATAATTTTATGAACTTCATTATTAACATGATACAGACTTACTGTGCTTTCATATTCCAAATAACCGGAGTTATTAGCCATATAGTTAGCATCTGTCATTGAAATAGTATAGCTATTCTTTTTGAATTCATCAGTAATGTATCTTGTCAGTTCATCTTCTTTAAGCCTGCTAAATTCAAATACAGATTTTATATCTTTGAGCTTCTTAACAATTTTCTTCCTTGAATCCGGTTTCCCATCCTTAATTACAAAGATTGTGATGCAGCTAAAATTTTCATCTATAATTTTTATAAGTTTTTCTTCTTCCTTTTTATCTAAGCTTCCTGTTGATGTTAAAAAATCAGCTTCCTTTAATACACATAACTTTTTTTCAGACATGAAAGGAAATGTATTGGCAAATTCAAAATAATCATTTAAACTGCTCATTTTTTCAAATTCCGAATAATTCATATCTTCATAATCATTATCAATATATTGTTTTTTAATATATTTAATAGAATAGTCTATGAAATATTCTTCATTTCCATAAAGCAGCAAACAATTGGGGATCTTGTTTTTATCTGTAATATTTTTAATCAAATTATAGCTCATAATCTCCACCCTTCATCATCCATATGATTAAAATAAAAAAATTAATTAGTTTATAAATTATTCCGATTAAATAAAGCTCATAATAATTATGAGATTTTTCATTTATATAAGTATTATAGTACAAATTTTTATCTTTTAAAATAACATTTATTTCTCCATGTTCAAATGTGGAAAATATTTTGCTGCCCGCACTTTCGTACCTTAAAATTATTTCCTCATGTGGAATTCCATAATAGTTTCTTCCATAGCTTAAAACGGCTATTTGAGGCTTTACAGAGTCTACAAATTGTGCAGTTGAAGAAGTCTTGCTGCCATGATGAGGAACTACAACTATGTCATAATGTTTTAAATCACTATAAATCGCATATTCTGCTTCCTCTTCAATATCACCAGGAATGAGAATATTTATGTTTTTATAATTTATTGAAATTACCAAGGATGAATTATTTATATTACCTAAAATCAAATTCTCGTACGGCCATAATATTTCCATTTTTAAATTATCATCAAATTTCATTTCATGTCCCACACTAAGCTTCTGAACATCATTATAACCTTCATAGTTTGTTGATGAAAATATTTTTTTTACTTTTATATGACTTTTTTGAATGTCATCCAATCCGTTGTAATGGTCCTCATCCCAGTGGCTTACAAATAATCCGTCAATTCCTTTTATACCCCTTTTAGTTAGGTATGGAATTGCTATATATTCTCCCATTTCCTTGCTTGAAGTGCTGCCACAGTCAGCAATAATATTTAATCCTTTATATTTAATTGTTGTAAATAACCCTTGTCCCACATCAACTACATTAAAATAAAGACTGTTATCCATCATTGGAATCATTATATAAGCAATAAAATAAAAACTTATTATTGCAGCGATACCATATTTTTTGCACTTGCAAGATTCATTATTATGTAAATATATCATAAAAAATAAGGCTATATAAAAAAATATTATATGACATAAAGACATAGTGGGAAAAATTAAACCGTTAAAAGCTATTTTTTCCGAAAAATCAATAATAAACCTTAAGCTATATAAAATATAATCAAATATTTTAAAAGGAACAATCAATATAATATTAAAGAAAGAATTAAATATTAACAATATAAACCCATAAATCATAATAACAGTAAATACGGGCAAAAGCAGCAAATTATACAAAACCCCCATAACAGGTATAAAATTAAAATAATACACAATTACAGGCAATGTAAATATTTGAAGGAATAAATACATGTATAGATTTTTTAAAACTGTGTTTTTTACCTTAATATATTTGCTGAAAATTATAAAACTCAGTGCTGCTGAAAATGACAACATAAAACCTGCATCAAATATCCAAAAAGGATTATATAATGTCAATATAAGTGCTGCAAGACCTATAGAATTTAATGAATTGTATTTTCTGTATAAAATCTCTGAACCAAAAAGAAGTGTAAACATTACAAGTGCCCGCATAACTGACAGCGGAAAGCCAATTAAAAAGCCGTAAAACCAAATTAAAATCCAGGACAATATCCAGCTAATTCTTCTTGTAAAAACAAATTTAAAAGCGTTTAAAAGGAAAATATACATAAGAACAATATGAGTTCCAGAAACAGCAAAAATATGTGCAAGCCCCATTACCTTAATATTATCATACACTTCATCGTCCAAATAGTTAACATCTCCTAAAATTATAGACAATATTATTTCCGCATTATTTTTATTTAAATTACTATAAAAAGTATTTTCAGTATAGGACTTAAATTTATTTGAAATGTTATTTAAAAACGAATAGTTTTCATCAATAATTTCAGCGTCACCTTCAGTAAACACAACCGCCCTAATTTTTTTGCTTCTTAAATAATTTTCATAATTAAAAAGCATTCTATTTTTAGTTAATTGGTTTTCAGCTACATTGCATCTAACTTTTATTATTCTGTTTCCTTTAATAGTTTCACTATTATCTGAATAGAGAATTATATTTTCTTCACTAAATAAATGTTTGTTGTTTATGCTTATAATTGAAGCATCATAGCTGATACTGTCAGATTTTCTTTGACTTATTATCTTTGCTTCAATTTCAATATTTTCATTAAAATGTTGAGAAATTATCGATTTTGAATTATAATTACAGTTAAGGTAAGATAAAATTACAAATGCAATAATCACAGTATTATATATAAATTTTCTTTTTATTAGTGAGTTATAAATGACCACAGCAAAAATAGCTATAAAATAATAACTGAATATATTTAGCTCATATGAAATAATACCAACTGCATATACTGCAAATATTGAAATTATTATATACATAAAACACCTCTTAATATTTTACCAAATATTAAGAATAAAATAAAGTAATTATTCAGGGGGACTAATGTTTATTACTGAAGATCAAATAAATAATATAACCGACAATCAGTATTTAAATGAAATTTATAAACAATCTATATTTATAGATATTGAAACAACAGGATTATCAAGGAAATATTCAGATATTATATCTATAACGGTATTGCTCTTTGAAGATGACAAATATAAAATATATCAAATATTTTGTCAATATAAAGTAGACCAGCCAGTCGCTCTTAAATATCTAAAGTATTTAATTAAATCAAAAAAATATATAATCACATATAACGGTAACAGCTTTGACATTCCTTTTTTAGCTGAAAAAGCAACACAAAACAATATAGATATTGATTTCGATTGTATGATTAAAATTGATTTGTATAATTATGTGCAAAGATTTAAAAATAAAATTAATACAGTGGACTTAAAGCTAAAAACAGTAGAAAAGTATTTTTGTATTGAAAGAAATGATACCCTTATGGGTAAGGATGTGCTTACATTATATGAAGCATACCAATTAGAGCCTCGAAAGGAATTTTCATATTTAATACTTAAGCATAATTATGAAGATGTATATAATTTACCGTTGCTAATGAACAATATATTTAATTTGTACGATGAGGTTTTATATTTGAAAGACCTTATTGTTACAATTAATAATAGAGATATTGCCATAAAAAGAAATTTATTATCATGCTATTTTAATATTGTTACCGATAAAACTAAGGATTTTATAAGTCACAATATGAATTACAATATGAAATTGTCTGTTAGTTTACAGTCTTTAGAAATAAATATTCCTTTAAACTTTTTTAAACATGAGATTATTAAGGAATTTTATTATCTAAATGACGATGAATATAATATCAAATCCTTCACTGCAATAAAGGGAATAAAAAGAAACCTTATACCTATAAAAATAAATGATAAGGTTTATTATGATAATATTAATAATGTAGTGAAAGAAATTGTAAAAGAAGGATTTGGTCATTCTACACTGCAACCGTCATTGTAAACAAAAATAAAGACCTATAAATACGGGGACATTCCTTCAAAAGCTAACCCACAGAGAGTTACTAAATTTCGAGGTTATGTCCCCATACCTTTTTAAGTCTTTTTTTGGTGCCCAAACGCGGAATCGAACCACGGACACGGAGATTTTCAGTCTCCTGCTCTACCGACTGAGCTATCTGGGCATATTATTTTGTAAGAGAAATGGGCCTTCAAGGACTCGAACCTTGGACCTACCGGTTATGAGCCGGGCGCTC
>CAZCTI010000105.1:0-6683 GCA_964501385.1 uncultured Clostridia bacterium | reverse complement strand
ACAATACTCTAATTTTTTTGTCAATGATTTTGTCCTTGTTAACAAAATTACATAGTTTCCAACAATGTTTTAAGACCAATTCCCATTTCATAATTATATCCTAATTTAATCAATGTTCTTTCAATAGCAGCAATTGTTGAATAAACTGTATGGTCATCAATATTGCCCATATGCCCTATTCTAAACATTTTGCCTGCATATGCTGCCAGTCCTCCAGCTACCATAACGCCCTCTTCAGCCAATACTTTTCTATATTCAGCATCATTTATACCTTCAGGATATAAAACAGTTGACAATGTTGAGCATCTGTGTTCTTTTTTCGCCAATACTTTAAATCCCATTGCTTCAAGAGAAGCATTAAAGGAATTAGATACTTTTGTATGTCTTTCATATCTTTCTTCAATTCCTTCTTCATTTATAAGCCTTATCGATTCTTTTAAAGCCCAAATCATATTTACTGCGGGAGTAGCGTAATATTTTGATGGGTCGTTCATTATTGGAATCCATTTTTCAAAGTCTATGTAATATTCGGGAATTGTTCCTAAGGATTTTCTTTTAAGAAGTGCCTTCTGTCCTGCCCATAATATAGCAAGCCCCGGTGCTACTCCAAATGCTTTTTGAGAACCTGTAAACAATATGTCAATATTCATATCATCAACATATTCTCTTTCTCCTGCTGTTGCTGCAACTCCATCAACAATATAAATAGTGTCAGGGAATTTCTTTAAAACTTCACCGATTTTTTCTATTGGTGCACGAGCTCCTGTTGAAGTATCAACATGAGTTACAGTAATTGCAGCATAGTTTTTTTCTTTCAACTTATTTTCTACAGCTTCAGGAGAAACAACATCACCCCATTCAGCTGACAGAACATCAACATTAAGCCCTTTCCTTGTACAAATGTCTATAAATCTGTCGCCAAAAAAACCATTTGATACTATCAATATATTGTCATCACGTTTTGTAACATTGGCAACTGCCATTTCCATAGCCATTGTGCCGCTACCGGCTACAACAAAGCATTCGCCGTCAACTTTTAACATTCTTTTTAAATCAACTATTAGTTCGCTAAAGTCCTTAACAAATATTGGGTCACCAAATGCAACTGTCTCTCTTCCCATTTGATCATTTATTGTTCTGACTGTAGGTGTGGGTCCAGGAATCATTACTAATTTTTTGTTCTTCATACAATAGCTCCTTTTTATTATTAATTTATGTTATTTCACTATGTGAAATTTGATTTCTTTATTGTATATATATGATAACTCTTAAACAAATTTATGTCAACATAAAATTTATCTTTATAAAAAGATACTTTATAAATTATTATTTATTGAATTTCCACTTTATTTATTGTATGATATATTTATTTCACATTGTAAAATTTGTTTTTGGAGGATGAAATGCAAAAAAAATTAGCTAAGACTAATCAATCTGTTGAAAAAACACTTCAAATTATAGAAATAATGGCTGAAAGTAGAGAACCTCTTCGTCTTCAAGATATTGCTTTAAAAGTAGAAATGCCTGCCAGCACAGTTTTAAGATTAATAAATACTTTAGTATCATGTGGATATGCAAATCAGGATTCAATTACTTTAAGGTATTCATTATCTTTAAAATTTATGCTTATTGGAGGTCTTGTCAGTTCACAAACAAGCATAAGAGACCTTGCTCATCCATATTTGCTTGAGCTTTCTAAAAAGTGCAAAGAATCAGTATGTTTAGCAATTGAACAAGATATGGAAGTTGTATATTTAGATGTTATTGACGGACCTGATGGAATCCTAAAAATTACTCAGCGAATAGGAAAAGTAGCACCTCTTCATTCAACAGCAGTCGGTAAAATAATGATGCTTAACTTTGATTCTAAACAACTTAACCAACTGATATCCTTAAAAGGATTGCAATCATTGACAACTAACACCATTACCCATAAAGATGCACTTATAAGGGAATTAGAAAAAATTAAAATTCAAGGATATGCCATTGATGATGAAGAATGTGAGCTTGGTGCAAGATGTATATCTGCAGGTATAAAAGATTATACAGGAAAATATATAGCAGGAATAAGTGTATCCGGACCTACTACACGCATGTCTATGGAATATATTGATATTAATAAGTATATTGTTATGGATACTGCAAAAACAATTTCCGAGCTGCTTGCATATAAAGAATAATTTATAAAAGGAATCTCAATCAATAGTCAGTATTGATTGAGATTTCTATACTTTCATAAAATATATTTATTTTATTACAGGAAGCTGTAAAGTAAATATTATTCCCTTAATAAAGAGAGCTTTTAACAGGAGGAATTTCCTCTTGTTAAAGGCTCTCTTTTATTATTGAACTACTTTAAGCAAATTAACACATTCCATTGTCTGAATCATAAAATATAATAAATTAAAATAATAAAGGAGATTCTATGATTTCAAATAATAGTGTTAATAATATAAATCAACCTCAAAGAAGAACAGAAAGTGTTACAATTGGCAGATTAGCACCGGATTTTATTGGTCTATCCACTTTCGGTTATGTCAGATTGTCTGATTATAGAGGGAAATGGTTAATATTAGCCAGTAGCCCATCTGCATTTGGTGCAGTTTCTACTACTGAACTTATCGAAACAGCACAACACTATCCAGAGTTATTAAAAAGAAATGCAAATTTAGTCGGATTAACTACTGATAATCTTTCTGCTAATTTAGCCTGGGTATATGATATATATCAAAAAACAGGAATAACAATTCCATTTCCTATAATTGCAGACGCTGATTTAGAAATATCTGAATTGTATGGAATGTTAAACCCTGATAGATTGTATATGGAAACCGTTAGGGATGTATTTATAATAGACCCCTCCGGTCGTATAAAAGCTATTATAACCATGCCTGTAGCAAGCGGAAGAGAAACTGACCAATTAATAAGGATATTAGACTCGATTCAGCTTCAAGAAACCTATAATTTACAAACTCCTGCCGGTTGGAGTCCGGGAGAACCGGTTCTGTTACCAAATATAACTTCATATGAAGAATTAATTAACAGAGTTAACAACCAAGAATCTTTACGGTATTATTGTCCTTTTTGGTATGTTTGTTACACTAACTTTAATACAGAAAATGTTAATACTTCTACTCCACCACAAAATAACAACAATGTCGCTCAGACTACAAGTAAATACTCCTATTAACTAATATTTATAACGGATTATTAATCGTTAAAATCGTTAAAAATGTAGGGTTATGATACTAATCATAACCCATTAATTTCATATACTTATTTTTTGATAATAAGTAAAATTTTCTATTGTCATTCATAACTATTACATCCTTAAAATTTATCTTCGAATGTAATATACTCTTTGTTTAATGATCATAATAAAATAAACAAGGAAACAGGTTATGCAATTATTTTTACAAAGAACGATAAGATTTATATTAAATAAGAGATAAGTAAAAAAATTTAATATCAAATGGTTTCCTTTATTAACCAAATCGTATATAATTAAATCCAATAAAGGAGGTAAAAAATGAGACTTTGTACATTCTTTGATTTTTGCTCCGGAATAGGTGCAGGACGATTAGGTTTAGAGCAATGTGGACTTAAAAGTGTAGGGTATTGTGATACAAGCGGATTATCCGTAACTACCTATAATCTAATGTACAATACCAAAGATGAAAGGAATTTTGGAGATCTCAGAAAAATAGATATCAAGCAATTACCGTATTTTGATATTCTTATTGCAGGATTTCCTTGTCAAACTTTTTCTGTAATAGGTAGACAAGAGGGGTTTAACGATGACAGAGGACAAATTATATTTCATTTAGCAAGGCATATCAAAGAATGTCAGCCTAAATGCTTTATATTAGAAAATGTCCGTGGTTTAGTAACTCATGATAATGGTAAAACTCTAAAGGTAATTTTAAAATTACTCTCTGATTGTGGATACATTGTTTCGTATAGAGTTTTATCCAGTATTGACTACGGTGTCCCTCAAATGCGCCAACGCATTTATTTTGTAGGGATTAAAGAGGATTTAAATATAGATGTGAAAAAGTTTAAGTGGCCACAAACTCTTAAACGACCACATTTATCACAGTATTTAATTGATGAAAATAACTATATAACTGATGGAAACTTAAACCAACTTTCATACTATTTAAAAAATCCGACTAATCAAGGAAAATACACCCCTGATAATTTTTTAGATGAAGAGTATTTAATTATCGATACACGAATGCCCGATTTAAGATTGTATCGCGGTCGAGTACCAACATTACGATCTCATCGCGACGGTATATACTATATTAAAAAACACTCCATTAGACAACTCACAGGGTATGAGGCCCTTCTACTACAAGGCTTCCCTAAAGAGTATGCTGATAAAGTGAAAAATATAGTTTCAGATAGAAATCTTTTAATGCAAGCAGGTAATGCTATGACAGTCAATGTAATAAAGGTGCTTGGAACATCCTTAATAAATATCTTTAATACAATGGAGGAATAATATTATGGCCACTTGGCGGAATTTTGAAATTGATTGTACAAATTATCTTAATAATAAATACGGAGTTTATGCTAAATTTACTAGTTTTGGTGGAACTAACTCCAATATACCAGATATAACAGTAGAAACTAATTCAGGAAGATTTTTTTGTTTAGAAGCAAAACACTGTCCGGCACAGAGTGGACAATTTGTCTTGCTTCCAGATATCTCTACACGAGAGTTTGTGTATAGCAGCTCGAATGCTACATCACCTAATATGAGTGCTTGTATAATAATCCATCATATGAACAATTTTTTTGAGGAATATTTAGAAGCCGGTACAAAAGGTAAAGCGATTGACTTTGATAATTGTACTAATGTTTTTTCTAAATGGATTATTGATTATTACAAAAATAAGGGTGTTAAATATTTTATTACTAATAATTATATAATTTTGCCTATAGAAAGATTTTCCCTTTATTTCAATGTTAATGCCATGTATCGTGTTAAACGTAGTGGTTCTAGTAGTGTTGGTAAATCTAATTTATCCACTGTAATCAATTATATAGAATCCTCATTTAAAATTCATGGATATAAATGTATTGGACCAAAATTATTCATAAACGCACCTTTCGGAATGCACAATACAAAATTCATGCTTGATGACAGTAAGTACATGTTTTCACAACGTGGTAATGATTATGAAGTACGAAAACTTTCAAACACAGATAATGCCAATGTTATTTTTTCAATTCAACTAAAATCAAACCAGTATAAAGAAGATTTAACAGTATTTGAAAATGAGCTAATTATTATTTAATTAAAAATTTTAAATATAAACTAACTGCATATTTATATGTACTAAGTTGATATTTTCCAATAGGAAGAGAGGGAGAATTAAATCTATTCATCTCTTCATTTTCACCTTTATTTTTAAAAGATGACAACAACTTTTCACATTTATCATTTGCATACTCATCATCAATATCAATAAATCCAAACTCACGTTCTATCTTTTTTAGCCGCGATATAATATCACTTTGTACCTTTTTTGAATAACCCCTATCATTAAGCCAAAGCTTGAAGTTTATCTCGTTCATTTGTCACCTCAACTAATTCTTCTGAATTATTCATGTTACATGCAAACTCTATAGCAATATATTGCAGTACATCTACAACAACAGAGTTTCCAAATTGTTGGTATGCTTGATTTCTATTTTGACAGACCTTATAATTATCAGGAAATCCCATAATTCTTGCACATTCAATAGGGTGTAATCTTCTATACCTGCCGTTAACTAAATAACCACCTGTCTTTGCAAAAACTCCACCTCCATAAGCTGAAAGTGTAATTGCAATACCTTTAGTACTATATATTCGTTCTCCTTGTCCACCTTTATTTACTATTCCTAAACGAATAGGTTTATCGCTATATACATTATCTTCTTTGTCATTCATAAATATATCATCACGTTCAACATATAACTCTTTAGGTATTTCATTTTCATCCAAAAGAAAGTCTTCAATATATTTATCTAATTTAAATGGTTTTGGAAAAGAAAATTTTTCAACATTTAGGTCATTTCTAAAGCATACCATATATATTCTTTCTCTCTTTTGTGGTACACCATAATCTGTTGCATTTAATACTTTTTGATAAAATGAATATCCTAATTCTTCCATTGTTGATTTTACAACTTGCAATGTTTGACCATTATCATGAGTAGCAAAATTCTTTACATTCTCCATAAATACTACAGCTGGTTTTTTTGCTTTAATGATTCGAGCCACATCAAAAAATAGAGTTCCGCGACTGTCTTCAAAACCCCTTTGTTTTCCACTGATTGAAAAAGCTTGACATGGAAATCCTGCACAAAGAATGTCATGAGAAGGTATTGTTTTTTCATCAACTTTAGTTATGTCTCCATCAGGATAATCTCCAAAATTATTATAATAAACTTCACTTACTGATTTATCCCACTCACTGCTATATACACATTTTGCACCTAAAGATTCCAAAGCTATTCTAAATCCACCTAATCCAGCGAATAGATCTATGAATTTTTTTCCCTTTAATATACTATTTTTTGTACTTATCATAGTATCCTCCGAGTTATAAATACTATATAAATTATAGCGCACAGCGCATGATTTGTCAATAACTACTAAAGCTAATAGTTTTACTTCTTCTTATTAA
>CAZCTI010000104.1:0-6864 GCA_964501385.1 uncultured Clostridia bacterium | reverse complement strand
TTGTTTTCGTAAATATTTGTCAAAGGTCTGTCAAAATACACTTGAGCATATTTTTGTAATTTTGTATTGAAGCTAAAGGAATAGTCTTCCTCCAACTTTTGCGGGCTATCTTTTAGACCGTATCCTTTTTTTATTGTAACGGTATAATTGATGTTTTCCTCCAATTTATTAGGCACAAAAATAGCTGTATTGTTTTTATATATGAATTTTCCTTCAACATGAGGTTTAATTTCAAAAAAATCATCCAATTCTTCTAAGCCGTTTAAGGAAAAATACATTTCAATACCGGAATTTGACGGTACAAATCCGCTGTTATCTGTAGGCAGCGTACCTTCTACCTCAAATTTCTTCTTTGTTTGAAATGCCCATGAATAATTATATTCCTTATCATTTAACTTAACTTGATATATTTTATCATTATCTAATTCTGCAGAAGGAATAATATTATGTACAGTTGCTGATAATTTTTCTATTTTATATTCTTGTTCAGGAATTATCTCAAGATTCTGTTTTATAAATTTATCGTTGATTTCTTCCTTCGAAGTCAGTTGAAAAACAGAAGTTTTATCA
Source organism: uncultured Clostridia bacterium (assembly GCA_964501385.1). Taxonomy (GTDB): domain Bacteria; phylum Bacillota; class Clostridia; order Tissierellales; family Sedimentibacteraceae; genus Sedimentibacter. The sequence goes on along the minus strand of CAZCTI010000104.1, from coordinate 6,294 downwards.
ATTCCTTGTTTGTCTGAGCTAAGAGCAATTAATTCATATTTATCGTCAGCCTTATTTTCGGTCGGCAAAGGATCAATTACAGGTGTTACGTTTTCCGATTTCTTACATGATGACAGTAATACGCATAAAATTAAGATTAACAATAATAATTTTTTCATTTTCCCCTCCTAAACTTTCATATGATAATTATATCACTTACTATTAGACGAAACAATGACCAAAATAGTTCAAGAAATCAAAATAATAATACTATATTTAACCTTTAACTTTGGACTTTCATTAAAAAGAGACCCAAGAATGAAAGAAATACGGCTTGAAATAAGCAAGAAGAGCATCACGGCTCTCAAAGAGATAATATTTATAATATAAATAATTCATTTTTCAACTGCTGTTTTATCTAATCAATTATTGTTTTTTTTAGGATTATTGCTTGATATCAGAATCTTGATATAATGAAATTACAAGATATGGTAATAGTGCTGATAAAAGATTATTATTGTAATTATAAAATAAATGTATAATATTAAAAAATGAAATAGGAGGGCATGTATGATTAAAAAGAGTTTAACAAAAGTAATGATTTTACTACTTGCTATTTTATCCCTATCCGCAATACCGGCGTATGCGTGGAAAGTAAAAACACATGTATATTCTTCAAATTTAATTTTGGAAGATGCAATGGACGGAGTTGTGGAAATAGCACCATATGGTGAATTTGAAATTTCACCTGAATATCAGACGGTTTTAAGAATGTATCCCGAATATTTCAGGGCAGGAGCACTGGGTCCCGACCTTATGCCAGACATGATTATTGGGCAGACAATATTTCATCCCGGCAATACCTATAGTACTTCAGGTGATATAATTCAAAAATTTTGGCACAGAGTTAATGAATTGCCAGACTATGCACCGTCAGCATTAGAACAGCAAATTAACAACTCGATGAGCACTACTTTGCCAATTGATCACGTTCCTGCTCGTGATGATTATGATCCTGGCGATGACTGTTTAGAGATGAACAATAAAAAACAAGCTCAGGCTTTCATGCTTGGATTTATGTCACATGCGGCAGGAGATTATTTCGGTCACAGCTATGTAAATAAATGGGCACAGGGTTCATGGCCTGAACTGACCGATTCTGATGGCATCAGCGAAGCTGATAAAAAAATAATAAAACGTCACTCTGCACTTGAAGCACACATTGATTCTAAAATACCGGCTAAGTATCAGGAATCAGGCTATAATACAATTACTTCACCTCAGGATTTCATATTTGACACCATGATTGTTAATGGTGATACTGACCTGAGAAGCTTTATACGGGATCATAGGTCATCAGAAACATTCGGAGATTCCACTACCGCTGCACATGTTGAATTGTTTTTTGCTATAAGAGACGCTTTAAAGCAAAGGCTGATAGATATAAATAACAGTTCTGCTTTACTGAAACTTGCTAGAGCTCCGGAAAAAGCTTATTGCGAAGCTTGGATTGAAGATATTGACAGAGGACTTGGTGCATGGGTAAAAGCAAATGAGGAAGCAGCACAGACCATGCTATATAAAGACAGTACCATGACACAATATGTGGATGTATTAAAAGAATGGTCAGACGACCATTTGATGCCGATGCTTGGTTACCCGGATGTTGCCAACGAAATAAAAAATCAAATAGGTAATATAAATGATTTTATAATGAAAGTTGTGCCTTCCACATGGCAGCAGGAGTATAAAGATCTGAAGATGGATGCCATAAATTATATTGTAAAAGAATCGGTGGGTATTGACTTAAATGGATGGATTGAAGTGTTTAATCCGCCAATAAATGTATTGCAGACGAATCTGTTTGAAAATGGTGCATATTCAACTATAAACAGGGATATGGGAAATTTCAACACCTGTTTAAATACTGAAGACCAGGAATTTATACCTTTTAAAAATACACTGACGTTGATGAAAATGATATTGATTGGAGAACCAGGCATTCAGGAGTTAAGAAGGGTTTCAGGATCGAATTCGACATTGTCATTTCCTCCATTTAAAAATACCATGACATATTTTATTAGAAATATGGATATTGGGTATGATTGGGAAACTGGTTCACCAATGATGGGATTTTTTATGTGGGGAAGCAATGATGACAGATATAAGATTTTAAATAATATATTCGTGATGGATCCTGATGAAGTAAAACCAACCTTTTCTGATATGACAAAGGGACCGATTGAGATTATTCCCGGATCAAGACCATGGGGTGAAGTTCCTGATATTTATGTTAAATACTATAACACTGACAAAATTGGCAATGATATAGGGTTGTATTCTACAAAAACCTTTACTAATTATGGTAACCCTGAGCAGCATAAAACTATTTCAAGGAATGAAAATGGAGATTTTACGGTTACAACACCGGGAAAAGGAGGCAAATATCATTTCAGGATTTATGACAATAATCAATACTTGCTTGCAGTAAGTGATGAAATAGAGGTGGTTGAAGTAACTAAGTACAGTTCACAGCCTTCAGGGAGTACTCAGGCTCAATCTGCCGAAAGTACTAATACTCAGCCGAATCAAACTGTTAATAACAATACTAATACTACCAGTGATAGTAACGTTACTATAGGAACAGCAGACTTAAGTACAGGAAGAATCAAACATACATGGAAGGCTCCGGGTTCTATTAAGGCAGCTGTAACATCAGAAGAAGATTATGCAACAAGTATTTTCTTTTCAGTTGACCCTGAGTTGCTAGAATTTATTAATATGGAAGAAGATGAACAAAACGAATTGGGTATTAGCAGCATTAGTCATACAGCACAAATTGATTGGAAGCTTAATGATGGACCTTGGCATTATACATCAGATTGGGATACACTAAGCGAGCAATATTCTTACCATTCAGGCATATATGCAGACACAGGGTACTTATATGGTGAAACTATAGATGAAAAAATGATATTTGATTTAAGAAATGATTCAGATGGTCTTACAGAGCTTCAGAAAAAGCTAGGAGGAGCAATAATTTATGGTAATGATGATTATGGTGAGGAGAACATGCTTAATTTAGCCAATAACACATTCTATTTTCGTGTAAGACTATTTGTTAGTTATTTTGACGAAAGTAATTATGAAGATGGATTTATTTTAACTCCGTGGTCTGAAACCATTGCCTACGGCAAAGAATCTTTATCATCTCAAACAAATGAACAACCACCACAGTCACCATCTGCTCAAACTGGTACTTCATCAAATGAGCATTTTGAAACATTTGATGAAGGAACCATATTATCATGGCAAAACTGCAGTGATTTAGGATATAGATTGTTTAGATCTGAATCAGAAGATGAACTGGGCATATCAGTAACAGATTTTTATATTTCAAGCACATCATATGCTGATCTTAATGTAGAACCAAATACAACTTATTATTATAGCGTAAAACCGGTTCTTAAGGAGGCAGACCCATTTAACGGTCAAAATGAAATACTTGGAGATGTTATAAAAAGATATAATGTAACAACGGTTGACAATATAATTAATCAAGAAAAGGATAAGGATTTTATAATACTCCAAATTGACAATCCAAATATAAGTGTAAATGGTGTGTTAAAAGAAATTGACCCTGGAAGAGCTACTACACCAATGATTATATCATCGCGTTCAATGGTACCTATAAGAGCTGTTGTTGAAGCTATAAATGGAACAGTTTCTTGGGATAACAGCACCCAGAAAATAACTTTAAACGCAAATGGCAACACTGTTATAATGTGGATTGATAAGTATGAGATAATAGTTAATGGCACAACATATAAAATTGATGTTGCACCTACTATTGTAAATGGGAGGACCTATGTTCCTGTAAGGTTTGCAGCTGAGAATCTAAGTACGAAGGTATATTGGATAAACACTACAAAACAAGCAGTTATAGTTAATTAATCTTAAGTAAGTAAATTTTCGACCCAATGATATGTAATTTATATAAGCAAATAAATATCATAATCAAGGAGTCACAGCGATGTGGCTCCATTGTTTTGTATAATATATTTTTAGGGATTTTTATATAGAATTTCTGTAATCAGTTGGTGTTTGACCTGTCATTTTTTTAAAAAGTGAAGTAAAACTGCTTTGATTATTGAATCCGCATTTTTGTGCAATCACATTAATTGGTTCATTGCTGTTTTTTATAAGCTGTTTTGCCTTTGAAATTCGGAGCTTGTTTAAATATACTTGAGGGCGGTCACCAAGCATTTTAAGAAATGCAGTAGAAAAGTAGTTGGTGGATAGATTTGCCATCTTTGCTAAGGATTCTATGTGCAAATCATTCATATAATTATTGTTCATAAACTCTGCTACAGCATAGATGCCTTTATAATAGCTTTGCTTTTCCTTCTTATCATCTGCATCAATATATGCATTTGCTAAATCTATTATTTCACCGCATATGAGTGAAGAAAGATGGTTGAGCTTGTGATGGTTAACATTATTATCTTTTGCAAATTCACGTTTAAAAACATTGATATACATTATGAGTTCATCAGAAATACGAAACATATGGTTAAAATTTAATTTATCCATGCCACGTTCAATTAAAAAGCCTTCGAAAAATTCCTTATCAAAAACAATATCGGTATGAGAGACATCAGTCATAGCATATTTCATTCCATGTATGCTCAAAGGAGCTACAGGATAAATCCAGCCAATTTCTCCGAAATAAATTGAATCTTCACGAATGAGAAAAGGAATAGGTGTATGTGGAATAATAAATTCATATGAGCTATGTACATGATTAAATGCAGGCATAGTAATATTAGGTGATTTTATAAGCGTTGCTATTGACATGTTTTCAGTATAGGCATGTTCGCATCTTAGCTTAAAATTCTCTGGTGCATGGGTATGAGCGGCAAATAAACTTAGCATCTTTAGCATATCCATATTTAATAGTCTCCTTTCCAAATAATTGTCTAATTATATAATGATATATTTCATTTTTCAACTATAGTTTTATCAAATCTACTATTGTTTTTTACAAGACTATTTTTGGTCTTGTTATTTTTGGTATAATATATACAATATTAGAAATTATTTATGTTCAAATAGTACAACTAATATAACTTGATAAATTAGTTATAAAAGTTGAATATAAAAACTATTTTTTTGAAGGAGAGAAAAAATTGAAAAAAAGAACTATAGTTATAATTATTGTTTTAATGCTTTTATTCAGTATCCCGGTAGCTTATGCATTAGCACTTCCAGAAGGTGTTCCATCATCTCTTGAGGCTCCAACTATTAAAGGTATTGAGCTTAAGCATTATGAAGATGGTATTCCATATTTTGAAATGCAGATTTATTTTCCACAATCTGTTATTGATGTTGACAGCGAATCACCGGGAGGCGGCTCAATTTTCTGGGATTTTTCTGAGAAAATTGACAATGGTCAATGGAGCGATTTTGGCGGTGGCGGATATTTAAGCGTGTATACAGAAGATGAAGAGAGTAAAGTAGCAGGCAGTCCAAATACTTATAAGGTTATATTTGAACCAATGGATGAAGGAAGTATTGGTAATGTAGATATTAAAAACCACATATATTCTTACAAGGTTCATGTTTATTACGACTATTATGAAGGATGGCCTGATGTTAAACCAATTTATTCATCTGCATCAAATGAGGTATCTATCGGTTCTGGAAGCTTCTATTCAAATGCCAGCACTTGGGCAGAAACAGAGCTTAAGAAGGCTAATGAATCTGGTCTTATTCCTGAAATTTTGCAAGGTGCTGACATGACAAAACCAATTACTCGCGAAGAATTTGCTGAGCTTGCATTAGTTCTTTATGAAAAAACATCTGGAAAATTAGCAGAAGCTGCAGCAGTTAATCCTTTTACAGATACAGAAAACCCTCAAATTTTAAAGGCACTTAATATTGGTGTTACACAAGGAACATCTGCAACTACTTTTTCACCAAAAGTTTTAATTAATCGCGAGCAATGTGCAACTATGCTTTTTAGAACAATAAAGGCAATAGATCAGGCAATGACTCCCGCTCCTGAAGGTGATTACAGCATAGATGGAATAAAAGATTTTCCGGATCAAAAAAATATTTCAGATTATGCAGTTCAACCAACAAAATATATGTCTAAATTAGGCATAGTTAAAGGTGATGCTTCAACAGGAAACTTTATGCCAAAGGCTACTACTTCTGCAGAACAAGCTGCAGGCTATGGTATGGCAACAAGGGAAGCAGCAATTCTTATGTCAGTAAGGACATATAATACTATGAAATAAAACAAAAATAATT
>CAZCTI010000103.1:0-6947 GCA_964501385.1 uncultured Clostridia bacterium | reverse complement strand
AACGAATTCCCAATTTATGCGACGCAAGGAGCAAATAAATTGGTGAATGAGACTGTGAGATGCCCTAACCCTATTTATAAAAGGTATGGGTACACACCTCTACTATGGAGCAAGTCTTTGTGAGCAAGAGGAATGTCCCCGATAATAAAATAAATTGGTGAATGAGACTGCTTAGATGCCAAAATAAGTTTTTGACTTTATATTGATTTTGGGGTAAAATGTTATAATCCTAGATATGTGAGGTAACGATGAACAGAAACATAAAAACATCAAGTTTAACAGAATCGGCAATGATAACGGGAATATTGGTGGTAATTGCTTATTTGTCTTCTTTTATTACTATTTTAATGTTTTTTTATCCAACTCCCGCAATTATATTGGGGAAAAGGAAGGGACTTAAATATGCAGTTTTAGCTTTAATTGCTTCTGATATAATTATTTCCATGCTGTTGGGACTGCAAACAGGACTTACATTTTTAATTATGTATACACCTTTGGCAGTTGCTCTTACATATGGTGTTTGCATTGATGAAGAAGCCAACAAAACAATATTGTTCGGCTCGGCTGCCTACATGATTTCATTTGTTGTATTTATTCTTCTTTTAAATGCTTTAATGGGTATTAACTTTATTGAGAGAATTGCAGAAATGTATGACCAAAGTTTTGAGATGACTAAGGACTTATTTGCTAATGTTCCTGATAATTTAAGAACTGAACAAATGGAACAGGCAATACAAAATATTGAACAAACTGCTCCATTGATGAATTATATTGTAACAAATGTGTTTCCTGCAATTATGATTGTGGCATCTGTAACAACGTCATACATAAATTATTTGGTTGCCGGCAAATTTGCAAGGCGTTTTAAAATTAATGTTAAGCAACACGAAGGTATAAGCTATTTTTCTTTTCCCAGAAATTTTATGATTGCAATGGCAGGGTTGTTGCTGTTGTCATTTTTATTAAATACTATAAAAATCAATGTTTCTATAATTCAGCTTAATTTGTTTATGATTGTCTTTATGGCTATGCTTTTGCAGGGATTTGCCGTATTGAAATTTTTTGTAGATAAAAGCGGGTTGGGTAAATTTGTAAGGACATTATTGTTAGTAATGATTGTATTTATGAGCATGAATTTCAGCATATTTTATGCACTTTTAGGTCTAATTGATTTAACTTTAAATTTAAGAAAAATTAACAGGGCTGTATAGCTGAAGGAGGCAATATGAATAAGAAAACTCCTATGTTTTTAAAGGATGACAGTTTTATTTATTTTGTTGTAATTGTATTATTGATTATTATCTTTCTTATTGAAGGTATGTACATTTATGTTGCCTTTGCAGGATTGGTATTAATCGGAATTACAGCTTTTACATTAAGAAAACAGGTTTTAAGGGAAAAAGAGCTAAAAAATTACATAATAAACTATACAAAAAATATAGAAAACTTGTCAGTTAACTCATTTTATTATTCACCATTGCCTATAAGCATAATTGGTCCAAATGGAAAAATGTTTTGGTTTAACAACAAATTCAAAGAATTACTACGCAATAATTCGGAAGTTATTGAAAATATTGATGAATTTGTTACCGGATTTCCCTTAAACACAATGGAAGGAAACAAAGAAGGCACAATAAGCAATATAGAGGTGCCTGAATTGAAAAGAAGCTTCAATGTAATGTATTATGAGCTTGAAGAGGGACGATTCGGTGAAGGAAATTCTTATGTTTGTTATTGGAATGAAAATACGGCATTTATTACTTTAAGAAATAAATATAATGATGAACGGCCTATTACAATGCTTGTTCAGATAGATAATTATGATGAAATATCAGAAAAATTAGATTTAGGTGATAAGTCAGCAATGACTGCTCAAGTAGAAAAGATTCTTAACAAATACGCTTCTGAAATGAACGGATTTGTAGTGAAATATGACAATTACAAATTTTTAATGATGATTGAGAATAAATTTCTTGAAGTATTGGAAGCAAAGAAATTTTCTATGCTTGATGATGTTAAGTCAATTAAGGGTACCAGTGATTTTAGCTTTACACTAAGTATCGGTACCGGTGCAACAGCTAAGAATTTAACACAGCTATTGGATTATTCAAAGGGTGCCCTTGATGTGGCATTGGGAAGAGGCGGCGATCAAGCTGTTGTAAAAAGGGTTAATTCTGTTAAATTTTACGGTGGAAAAAGCAAGGCTGTTGAAAAAAGAACAAAGGTAAGAGCAAGAATTATATCTTATGCTCTAAGACAAATAATTGACCAAAGTTCCAATGTAATTATTATGGGACACAGAGTTGGAGATATGGATAGTTTAGGAGCATCAATAGGACTTTACAGCATTGCAAGGAGCAGGGGCAAAAAAACATACGTAGTTTTGAACAATGTGAATCATGCTTTGAAAAATATGCATGAAAGAATGAAAAAGGAAGATAGCCACTATATTGAAGCTCTCATAACAACTGATAAGGCATTGGAAATTTCTGACCAAAATACTTTAATTGTTGTTTTGGATACTCACAGGAAAAGTTATACTGAGGCACCTGAGCTTCTTGACAAAATTGATAAAATAGTACTTATAGACCATCACAGGAGAAGTGAAGAGTATATAGAAAATACTTTACTTGACTATATCGAGCCTTATGCTTCTTCTACATGTGAGCTTGTGGCGGAAATAATTCAGTACATGGAAGACCACATCAAGCTTACTAAATTTGAAGCAGATTCACTTATGGCGGGAATAGTGGTGGATACGAATTCATTTACATTTAAGACAGGTGTACGAACATTTGAAGCAGCATCCTTTTTAAAACGAAGTGGTGCAGACAATGTGGATGTTAAGGAACTGTTTAATGAGAATATCGACTTTATGAAGAAAAAAACAGAGATAATAGAAAGAAGCGAAATTGTTTTTGATGATGTGGCAGTATCTTATGTTGATGAAAATTCGGATGATTCAAATGTTGCAGCTGCACAATGTGCAGATGAACTGCTTACAATCAAAGATGTTAAAGCAAGTTTTGTACTTGTAAGAAACAAAGATTATATAAATATAAGCGGCCGCTCGGTAGGTAATTTCAATGTTCAGGTAATGATGGAATACCTTGGAGGAGGAGGTCATTTGAACATGGCAGGAGCTCAAATCCATACTCAGGATATGGAGGAAGCAAAGGCAAAACTGTTTGAAGCAATAATAAGGTATAAAAAGGAGAGCAAATAATGAAAGTTATATTATTGGAAGATGTTAAAAATGTAGGCAAGAAGGGTCAGATAATCAATGCAAAGGATGGTTATGCACGCAATTTTCTTTTTCCTAAAAATTTAGCCATAGAAGCTACAGATATAAATTTAAAAAATCTTGAAAATGCTAAAAAGAAAAAAGAAGAAAAGGAAAAAGAAATTCTTGAAGAAGCAAAGGTTCTTGAAGAACAATTAATGCAGAAAACAGTTGTTATAAAAACAAAGACCGGTGAAAACGGAAAGCTTTTTGGTTCAATTACAACAAAAGAAATATCAGAACTTTTAGAGAAGGAACATGGGATTTCAATTGATAAAAAGAAATATGATTTAGAAGAGCCTATTAAATCTGTTGGCGAATATTTTGTAAAAGTAAAGCTTCATCCTACTGTAAATGCAAAATTAAAGGTTATAGTAACAGAAAAATAAGAGGTTAAAATGTCTGATATAATAAATTTGGGAAAAATCCCACCCCACAATGCCGAAGCTGAACAAACTGTCTTAGCTTCTTGTATGATTGATCACTTAGCTGTCGAAAAAGTAGTTAATTTGTTGAGTTATGATGATTTTTATTATGAAGCAAACAAAGAAATCTATGACAGTATAAAGCAGATACATTTGCAAAATATACCGGTAGATGCAGTCACTGTTTTCGAGGAGCTTAAAAAAAGAGGCAAAATTGATTATGTGGGGGGATTTGAATATTTAGCAACATTAACTGAGAATATAATAACTTCCAAAAATGTTGAAGCTTACTGCAATATAATAAGGGAAAAATCCACATTAAGAAAACTTATAGATGCTTCTTCAGAAATAGTTGAGAAGGGTTATAAGGAAAATGATGATGTTCAAAAAATCATTGAATTGGCTGAATCAAGGATTTTTGCCATTTCGCAAAACAGAAGTATCAATTCCTTTGCTGAAATAAAAGAAGTTCTTATGACTGTATTCAATCAGCTTGAAGAAAGAGCCAAGAGCGGCGGAGGAATAACAGGTCTTACTACAGGCTATACGGATTTAGACAGAATGACTTCAGGGCTTCAAAGGTCCGATTTAATTCTTCTTGCAGCAAGACCTTCCATGGGTAAGACAGCTCTTGCACTTAATATTGCCATGAATGCGGTAAAATCAGGTTCTTCGGTTGCACTTTTCAGTCTTGAAATGTCAAAAGAACAATATGTTCAAAGAATTATAAGCATGGAATCCATGGTAGACAGTACTAAACTAAGGACAGGCAATTTAGATGACGATGATTGGACAAGGCTTATAAATACTATGAGTTTAATTTCAAATTACAATGTTTATATAGACGATACACCTTCTGTATCATTGTTTGAAATGATGTCTAAATGCAGGAGACTTAAAATTGAAAAGGGATTAGACTTAATTGTTGTTGACTATTTGCAGCTAATGTCTGACGGAGGAAGAACTGATAACAGGCAGCAGGAAATTTCTAACATATCAAGAGGCTTAAAGGCAATGGCAAGAGAGCTTAATTGTCCTGTTATGGCATTGTCTCAGCTATCTCGTGCACCAGAGCTGAGAAACGACCATAGACCTATTATGTCAGACTTAAGAGAATCAGGTGCCATCGAGCAGGATGCGGATGTGGTAATGATGCTTTACAGAGATGAATATTATCACAAGGAAGAATCTGAAAGAAAAGGCATAACAGATGTAATAATAACAAAACAAAGAAACGGTCCCGTAGGAACCGTTGAATTAGCATGGATCGGACAATATACAAAGTTTGGAAATATACAGAAGTAGCAATGAACAGTTAAGGAAAAATTCAGGGGGAACCCTGAATTTTTTTATATAATTGGGATATTCCTCTAAAGTTTACCCGCTTAGGCTATCTTTTCTTTAGAGGTGTGTCCCCATACCTTTATACCGTTCTTGCGATAATTATTTTGGAACCCGGAGCAAGTGTATCATCCGGAAGTTCATTTAATTCTTTTAGATAGTTTATGGATAAGTTATAATTCTTTGCAATATCCCATACTGTTTCTCCCGGCTGAACTACCCTGAATACTAAACTTGGCATTTTGCTTCTGTCAATTGGATCTTTTTCCGCAATATCTCTAATTACAGTAATTTCATCATTGTTTTTAAATTTCAATGTAACATTAATATCGCAATTTAAATTTACGGAGTTGCTTCCTTTTCTGTAGGCACTGCATTTATTTGTATTCAAATCAGAATGAATTGTACTTTGTGCTTCATTTTCATCAATTGGAAAATCGGCTGTAAATGGCAATGAAGCAAATGCTTTATCTATTTTATTTACATCTCCGTTTAAATAAAGCAAATTAACATCTAAGTATCCGTCTATGATATATTTGTTGTTATCTATTCTCTTTTCAGATACTTTTGGACTTACATCCACTGAATAAATATCTTTTATTGTTCCCGAAAGCACATCAAAGTTATTTTCGTATTTAACAACTTTATTAGTCAAATTTTTAAGAGATGACAAGTTAACTGTTTCAGATGTAATTTCTAAATCATAAGCAGTAGAGTAGCAGTCAGTGATAATATTTCTTTCCACAGTATCATAAAATGATGCATTTACTGTGAAAGGCAATGCAAATTCAATAAGCTTTTTCTCATTGTCAAAGTTTTCTGTTGTTGAATATGTCATATCATTTACAGTAACACTTATGTCTCTGAGCATGCTGTCATCTGTATTTGTAAGCTCTATGTAGTGAGTGAAAGGGAATTCTTCAGATACATAACCTGTTGAATGCATATCATTGTCTTCCATAAACATGAATCCGACCTTGCAAATTCCTTCGATAAGCATCTTATCGTTTAGTATATCAACATTTGTTATGTAAACATCTGCTCCTGATTTTATAATACTGTGTATTTCTCCGGAGCCCTTGCTTAGTTCAACAGCATCATTAATATTTACTTCTTCTGAAATTTCAGCCACAGTATCCGTATATGCTACTTTTTTTGTTTTAGCTTGAATGCTGCCGTCAGATTCTAAGCTTGCAACATAGGTTACAGGTCTTTTCATATACACATCAGAATCTAATACTATTACCGCTTTAACAAGATAAGATCTTTCTGATAATTGTTCGGCATCGATATAATCTATAAATGCATTTGTAAAAGCCTCCATATCTTCGGTTGCACCTTCTGCACTTATTTCTTCTCTGAAAGGTATTTCTCCTGTAATTGAATGAATTGCTAAATTATCATTATTTGATCGATAAATAATATTATAAATCAATTTGCCGTCAACTATAATATTATCTGTTGTTACTATAGCATTATTGATTTTTGATTTTCCTTCCGTGGTGATTATTTTTTCAATTTCAGGTGCATCATCGGCAATGGTAAATTCATTCTCTAACAAAATTTCTGTAGAATTTGAATCAATAATTTCATTAATATTAAATGTATCATTAAATAATTTAACCAAAATAAATCCTCCTTTAAGTTAATACAGCGTTACACATTCTTTTATAAATGTATATGCCATTTAAATTTCAATAGTACAACTTATAAATAAAAAATTTTAAAAAAATATTAAAAATGATTGACCTTTTTCTATATTTAATATAAAATTGTTTAGTAATGAAATTACACACAATAATATTTTTCTAAGGCACAGCCTTATGAAATCTAATATTAATAAATAACTGTACTTATTAGTTAATATATTGAAATAATAGAGACTAAAAAAAAAACCC
>CAZCTI010000102.1:0-7280 GCA_964501385.1 uncultured Clostridia bacterium | reverse complement strand
TAAGGCAACTCTTCTGTAATCTCCTATGATTCTTCCTCTGCCATATGCATCTGGAAGACCTGTTAAAAGACCTGTGCTTCTTGCAGAAATTATTTCAGGAGTATACACGTCAAACACTCCTTCATTGTGAGTTTTTCTGTACTTATGAAAAACATCAATCAATTCTTTATCTGCAGAACAATCATACGCATCCAATGATTGCTCAACCATTCGTATTCCTCCGAATGGATTCATCATTCTCTTAAGTGGTGCATCTGTTTGAAAACCCACAATTATTTCATTTTCCTTGTCAAGATATCCTGCCTCGAAGCTGTCAATTCCAGAAATATGTTCTGTATCAACATCTAAAACACCTTTTTTAAGCTCCTTATCCATCAGCCTTGATGCTTTTTCGAACAAGTTTTTTGTTCTTTTTGTTGCCCCTGTTAGAAATTCCTCATTTCCTTCATACGGATTATAATTATTTTGGATAAAATCCCTCACGTCAATATTTTCTGTCCAGTTGCTTTTAATAAAACCATTCCACTGTTCCATATTTCCTCCCAAGTTATTTTCACCTAAGGGCATACAAAAACCGCCCAGGCTTAGCCCAGGCGGTCGACTTTTAATTTTATTCACACTCCCTCGTGGTAACCCACTTTCCGCCAGTTATGTGATATTTATATATTACAATACTCAAATTTTTTTGTCAATAACTTTGTCCAATTGTCTGATTTATAATTAATGCTACTTTAAGTCTGTAGACTTATATGCTAAGATTAAACGGGAGGTTGTACATGGATATTATTAAAGTTTTTGCATCAAAATTGATAATCACAATAAAATAATCTCAAATAAACAATAAGTGTTTTACAATATTAAAATATATAAACAACAGGAGGTAAGTAATGAAATACGTTATTAAAAATCAAGATATTTTAGCTTATAATGAAATCGAAGCTGTTACCTTCCCAAAATATACTTCACAATTGATTAATTGGGCAAATCAAAATGCACAAGGTACAAGAGCAAAAATTGTAGGCCAAATGTCAGATTTGTTTCCTGAATTTATGAATTCATCAGATAATATTACTATAGAAGATTGGGAAAATTGGTATTTAAAAAGATATCCCGATGCAATAGATAATGCAACAGAAAGAATACATGAACAAGTACAAAATCTCAAGAAAGCTATAACGCTTATTGATAAAGATATGGTTCATGATTGGGTAAACGATTTAGTAATTAATAAGACATACAATGGTCTTTATGTTCAAAAATCAATATTAGCTTCGTTAGCCCAAAAATTAAATAAAAAATACAGACTTGCAAATCCTTCAGAAGAAACTGTTGGAATTGACGGCTATGTAGGAGATACCCCATATTCAATTAAACCGGATACATACAAAGTTATGAATCGTCTTTCTGAAAGTATAAATGTTAAAATGATTTATTATACAAAAACAAAAACAGGTCTAAATATTGAAGTAGAAGTATAAAAATCGGAGATGTTTACATCTCCGATTCATTACTTAGGAAGAGAATTTATAAACTTGTTTTTACATAAATAATCATATGATGTATCAACGTCAACATAACCTGTCCTAATTAAGTGATTGTTAATAAATGTTTTATTATCTAAATATAAATAACATAAAAGATTTTTATTCTCATCATATTTTGTAGTATCAAACTTCATAAAAACTTTTCTTTTATTAAACTTTTCATTTAAGAAATTTATCGCTTCAGTTATTGTTTTTTTATTAGTTTTGACTCCAATAAGCTTGACCTTGATTCCATTACTAAGGACTATTTCTTCCGGAGACAATATTTGGCTAACCGTAAAAAGGTCTTCTCTTTTCTGCGTATTTGCATCTATCTTTGAGCCAAATGTAAGCTTTTTAACATCTACTTGTTTATCCATCTTGTGAGGATCATGGAATATATACGGCAAATCATCAAAAAAATACCTATCACTGTTGTTGTCTTCTATAAATATTACTTGACTTTCAAGCAAACTTAATTGATCTCCGCCCATCTTTTCCTTAATAATTGGTGCAAATTCCTTATTAATTTCATAACCTACAGAGTTTCGACCTAAATTTTTAGCTGCTAAAGATGTTGTTCCACTCCCCAAAAATGGGTCGAAAACTATTTCTCCTACAAATGAAAACATTTTAATGAGCCTCTTTGGCAACTCTTCCGGAAACATAGCAACGTGTCCGTTTTGTCTCGCTCCAACAAAGTTCCAATGAGAAGAAAAATATTCATTCCATTCTTCTTTTGTCATTTCGGATGCCTTTTTTTGTTCAGGTGTAGGTTTTGGAGCATTGCCCAATTTTTTAAACAATAAAATAAACTCATAATCCATTTTTAGAATTCCGTTTCTTGGATAGGGATAGCTTCCCATGATTGCACCGCCACCACTGGTGTTCATTGTAGTGGTTTTTTGCCAAATAATTGCTCCCATGTAATCCATTCCCAATGATTCACAAAACCGAATAATTTCAGTACGAATAGGTATAACCTTGTACCTGCCATAATAAACGGAACGAGCAAATTGGTCTCCTATATTTATACACAGTCTACAGCCATCAGAAAGAACGCGATAGCATTCCTTCCATACCAAATTTAGATTATTTATGTATTCTTCATAGCTGTCATTAAATCCAATTTGGTCTTCTGTACCATAATCTTTAAGCTGCCAGTATGGTGGTGAGGTAATTATTAATTGAACCGATCTATCAGGTATTTTATTAAGTTTTCTGCTGTCACCTATTACAATTTTATGTTTAGTCATAAATAAACCTTTCTAAATAATTACTAAAATATATATTATCTATTTACGGCATTATATCATTTTTATAAAACATTATCAACAACCTATAGACAATTCAGTTAATTGCTCCTGAGTTATACTGTATGTAAATATCATATCTCAAATTAAGTTCATGTCTATAAAAAAATATTAATTTTATAAGATTACTGGGATTTGTACTGTAAAAATTGTACCCTCCCCAAGATGGCTTTTTACAGTTATGCTTCCTTGATGTTGTTTAATAATTTCTTGTGCTATTGATAAGCCTAATCCTGTTGATCGATGTTTTTCTGTTCCGCTTACACGATAGTATCTGTCAAATATTTTATCTAAATCTTTTTCAGAGATACCTACGCCAGTATCAGTAATTGAAACATAAGCCATATTATCAACAGATTTCAAATTTACATAGACTTTCCCTTTAGGTTTTGTATAATAAATAGCATTGACAATAAGATTTTGGAATGCCTGTTCCAAACGATATTCATCACCCCAAGTTATACATTCATTATATTTATTATATTCCAAATAAACCTCTTTTTTTTCACTTACTAGTAAACATGCATTTATTACTCTATCTAACAGCTCCCCTAATGGTACGCGTTCTGTCTCAAAAATTACCTGATTATCCTCAAACTTAGCC
The DNA here is from genome assembly GCA_964501385.1 of uncultured Clostridia bacterium. GTDB lineage: Bacteria > Bacillota > Clostridia > Tissierellales > Sedimentibacteraceae > Sedimentibacter. Next base: position 3,840 of record CAZCTI010000102.1, on the reverse strand, counting down.
ATTAAAAATAAATCCTCCACTAAATGTTGAGTAAAATCCAACCTTTCCATAATTACAGGCAGTTCTTGATTAATTCTTTCGGGATTTGAGTTGACTCTCTCAATGCATCCGTTCAAGACAAATAATGGAGTACGCAAATCATGAAATATATTCATCATAAATGTGTTTCTCTGTTTCTGCTGATTTTTTAATTCCTTTGTTCTCTCCAACACCTTAATTTCCAACATTTGGTTTGATTGCTCCAATTGTGTGGCTAAAGCTTCTGATTCGGAAAACTTTTCTGCAAAAAGCCGATTAATTAATAATAAACAACATAATGCAAATGGAATGTTAAATGATTTTGAATATCTCATAACCCTAAGCCAATATCCAACTTGCATGGTATTAACAGGAGAAAAAGTCACCACCAATCTCATTCCAAGGCTCATTGTTTGCCCTAAAAGTAGCATCCATGCACCTTTTTTGTGTTTTGCACATGCATATATTAGAGCCCCGATGGAAAAAAGGAATAAATAAGAATAATCTCTAAAGGTATTTGTCATAAAAGTTTCTATTATGGCCCAAGTAAAAAGTATCACCGCCACTCCACCGCCATTTAACAACTTATCTAAAGATCCAGGTAGCTTAGTCTTAAATATTTTAATGCATATTATTATATCAAGCAATGCACTCCAACCATATGCATGTGATACCAAATGTTTAATAAGGAGTGAATTTGTATCCAATAGAAGTGAACCTATACTCCATAGTGTAAGTGCTCCTGTATACAAGGAGAACCATAATAAATATTTTTCGCTGGGTTTTGTATAATAAAGAGACGCTCCATATAGTAACATTAAAAATGTTATACCAATATTAAATGCAAATATTGTATCATAAGTAGAAATACCCCTTTGAGCCCCATTTGCAGTTGTTAAATAAACAGGTTGGTTATAGGGATTATTTTTACTGTTAAATTCTAATGTTACAGAATTTGTTTTCATATCGAAAAATTTTGAATCGATAGCAACGCTATGAAATTTTGATGAATTGTAACTTGCTGAGTGTATTAAAATATCTCCGTTTATTTTTACATCGTTTGGCATATATCCATAAATCAATGATAATTGTAAATTTGTGTCCTCTACAACAATATCAAAAAAATATTTTCCTGTATTTGAATCTTTCTTGTAGCCTACCAAAGAATAAATTTCATTTTCATCTGATGTAGTAAAAAGTTGTCCACTTTCATAAACACTAAGATTATTATTAATTGTAATAAATGCAAAAAAAGTAATTGCTAAAACAATTATAAAAACTAAAAGCGGTTTTGTATATTCCTTTATCATGATTCACCTATTTTTTACATAAAGTTATACCATCATTATAATTCATTTAGAGCTATATGTAAAATGGATATTGCAAGTATATACTTTTTAAGATATTATAATATAAATCATTATAAAAACATCATATTTAAATGAGGTGATTTATTTGACACGAGTATTATTAATTGAAGACGATCCGTTAGTGGCAAAGGTAATTTTATATTATTTGGATCATTCTGAAACTTATGAAGTTGTATGGGCAAAAACAGGAGGAGAAGCTTTTGCTAATGCAAGAGATAAATATGATGTTATATTACTTGATATACTTTTACCTGATGTAGATGGAATTGAACTTTGTAAGAGACTAAGAAAATGGCATGATTGTCCTATAATATTTATATCATGTCTTGATAGCAGTGATACAATAGTTCGTGCATTAGATCTTGGAGGAGATGATTTTCTTGTCAAGCCTTTTGATAACAAGGTTCTTGAAGCACGTATACAAGCAAATTTAAGACGATTCCACAATAAAATCCCCCCATCTCAAAACGAAATAAAATGTGATGGGTTTATCTTAGACGCAAATAAACATGTTGTTATAAAAGATAAACAAGAAATAAAACTGTCAAGAACAGAATTTAGAATTTTATCTTTTTTAATGCAAAATCATGGTAAGCATTTTACACCTAAAGAGCTTTATTTAAAAATTTGGGGAGAAAAAAGTTATGGAGATACACGTACAGTAATTGTCCATATCCACAATATACGTAATAAAATAGAGCCTGATCCTGAAAATCCGTGTTATTTAAAGATGGATTGGGGGAAAGGATATTATTTTGATCAACAAGGAAAAATAGAAAACGCATAGCAGAACAATTAAGATACCATTAATATTTTTATATAGATGATTAAGATTTCTTAATATCCCTTGATACTTATTTAACTAAATTCAAGGGATTTTTCAATGCTTAAATACAAGAAATAAAAATTTTTACCCCTCATCTGAAAACTAAAGTAACTTGTCTATATAAATTATTAATAACTGATTAATCATTTTAACAACAAAACTATGTTATAATTTAGACAAATTCAAGATAGAGAGAGGATGTAAATTTATGAAAATGAAAAAATTAATTGCTATGTTTCTATGTTGTTGCATGATTCTTTCAATAGTTGGGTGTGCACAGCAAACTCAAACACCACCAGTAGAAGAAAAACCAGAACCAGTGGAAGAAGAAAAGCCACTTGTTAATGGTACCTTTGAAGGAACTTCTCCAGGTATGCAGGGACCAATAACTGCTAAAATAACTGTAAAGGACAGTAAAATAACAGCTATAGAATTTACAGAAAACAAAGAAACCGCTAATGTTACAGTAGTAGCATTTGAACGCATACCAGCACAAATAATTGAAAATCAAAGCTTATCTGTAGATGCAGTTACCGGAGCTACCCTATCAAGCTTTGGAATTATAGGTGCAGTTACAAATGCAGCAAAATCAGCCGGTTTAGATGTTGATTTATTAAAAGCAAATAAAGTTGCTGTTACACCAAAGGATCCTCAGACATGGGATACTGATGTATTGGTTATGGGCGGCGGCGGTGCAGGACTTACTGCAGCTATAAGAGCAGCTGAAGAAGGAGCGAATGTTATTCTTATAGAAAAAGGCTCTGTATTAGGCGGAAACACAATGATGGCCGGAGCTGCTTACAATGCAGTTGATACAGAAGCACAAAGCATTATGATTCTTACTAAATCTCAAAAAGCAACAATGGATGAATATTTAGCTCTGGATCCTACTGATGATAGTTTGAAATTCGATGTTTATCCTGAGTGGAAAGAGGTATTAACAGAATTAAAAGTTGATATCAATGCTTTCTACGCTTCAAACAAAGGCAAAGAAGCCGGAGTTGATATGCCTGGCTTTGACTCTGTAGCATTACATATGTGGCATATTTATACCGGAGGATTGCGTCAATTAGCTAATGGCGAGTGGATTGCTCCTAATTTAGAGTTAGCAAGAACTCTTGCCGCAAGTTCACTTAATTCATTTAAGTGGATGGGTGAAATAGGACTTAATGCTTCCTATGGTGCTGAAGCAAAATATGGAGGTGCTCCCGGTACAGGAACAGTGCTTGGTGCTATGTGGCCAAGAACTCATAGTTTTATGTCCGGAGCTGAACGTATACCTCACTTAGCAAAAGTTGCAAAAGAAAAAGGTGTAACTATTTATACAGAAACAGAGGGAACAGAAATATTAGTAGATGGTTCAGGCAAGGTTGTAGGGGCAAATGCTGAGCAAATTGATGGAACTCAAATTACTATAAATACCACAAAAGGCGTTGTTTTAGCTACCGGTGGATATTGTGCAAATCCAGCAATGGTTAAACAATATGACCAATATTGGGGTAATGACTTATCAGACAGAACATTATCAACGAACATGGGAACTAACGAAGGTGATGGTATTGTAATGGCTCAAGCAATTGGTGCTGATGTAACAGGTATGGAAGTTGCTCAAATGATGCCTTCATC
>CAZCTI010000101.1:0-7307 GCA_964501385.1 uncultured Clostridia bacterium | reverse complement strand
TAATTTTAGATAGAACCAATAAAAATAAGATCGAAACCGGTCTTATTTTTTAGTTCTAAAAATTTTAAGACAACAATACTGATTATCGAAATGGGTTAAATTGAGTTGGCTGTTCATACTAATAATTAAATACATTTGGATTGAAATTCAAAATATGCTGGATTGAAATTCCAAATAATTATTGACATATATCACAAAAATAGTATAATATAAATGACATATGTCGATAAAATATAAAAATTAACATTAGTTAAAGCATTAATAAGTAATTGTTTAGGGTTTTACGGCAAATAATAAAGGAGGATGTTATGTATTTCGATAAGAAACGAGTATTTGTTATTCTTTTATTATCATTATTGATTTTTCTGAATGGTTGCATTTCAAAAGATAAAGAAATTTTACAAACACAGACTAAAGCATATAATGAAGAATTAGAATTTTGCCGAAATGTTCAAAAAGCAATCAATCAAAGTTTTGCTGTTATTGACCAAAATGAGACAACTTTATCTTCAGAAGCTGTAAAAGAGCTTTCCATTCAAATTGAGCTCATTGACAAGAGGTACTCATCTTCTGATTTTGACGAAATTATACCATGTGAATATGCAACTGATTTTATTAAACATAATTTAGGTGCAGCTAGATTGGGAAAATCTGCAATAGAAAATATTAATAAATATTATGGTCAGGATAAATCTTCTCCAAGTTGGTCCTTGTCAAATTGGTACGCCTACGTATCAGATATTTCAAATGTATATTCATGCCTTAATTATTCTTCAAGAAAATTAGTTTCAATCAATGAAATACTCGAATTAGGAAAGCCGATAAAATAATATACTTAAAATGTTGAGTTGAGAAAAAATTATGAATTACCTGAAGACATTGCAGGAATGATAAAAAAACCTCAATTACCGGGATAGACCTAATAATTGAGGTTATTAAATTAAGACTCATTATACAATTTCAAAAATAGTTCCTTGGTTTAAATCAGTTACATTAGCAGAGCCATAAACTCCTAAATATAATTTTGATTGGGTAAGATTTGTTCCTAAGCTTACGTAATAAGCTGAACGAGAACCAAAATTATAATTCGTTTCAATAACACTGTAATCATTTTGTTTGCAGTCTGTTCTTATTTTTGTATAAGCTAAAACACCTCTTGTAGGAGATTCTCCTCTTTTTGCAAAATCGATAAAAACAGCACATCCGTTTAAATCCGGTATTTCGTTACCCATATATGGCTGGATTCCGGTTAGTGCAGTACCTCTAAATTTATCAAGCTGTTCATCTTTGTGATAATAACAAGCTAAAGGATGTATACGTTTAGTGGCAGTTTCTATAGCCTCGTTATAATATGAAACAGTTTCCTCTACCAATGATGAATCTGAAAGGCAACGACGTATAACTGTAGTTGGCAAATCACCTTCCCAACCTCTCCAACCAAAATTTATTAAGCTCTCCTGTTCAATTTCCGAATCTGAAACAATTTCTGTTATCTGAAGAGGTTTATAATAAACATATGAAAAAATTGATTCTACTAAATCCTGACCGACATTTCCAACATATTTAATATACCGATCATAATGTCTTTGGAATGATATACCTGGAATATTGCGTACTCCTTTTGCAATTACTGCAAGATTTTTTTGGATTGATCTAGGGAGTTCATTAAATCGTGTGACAATGGGAGGATTATTGATTAATGTATCAGTATTTACGTCAATTTCGATTATTTTACCTGCAATTTCCATAATATCCTGACTTAAATTAAAGGGGTCATATCCGGAACCTCCATCTCCTGTTGTTAATATTAGCTTTCCGGTTTCCGGTGAAAAGTTTAAACTGTTGACACCATTATGGTTCATGAATGGTCTTCTTAAATTTAGCAATGTACGATGTCTTTGAGATTGACCGTTTGGTTGTAAAATCCATTCTTCTACCGTATCAATATGGTCATATTGATTTTCCCTGCTAATCCATTTCAAGTTTAAGGTGTTAGAGTCGCATGGGTCAGGTATAAAAGGTTTAGAAAGTGCACCCGGACCTTGTGTTCCTGCTAAAGAATAATGAAGATAAAAGAGGCCGTTGTAATAAAAATTAGGATGAAATGCTAATCCCAACAAACCACGCTCATCATAGCCGCCATTAGAGCCTAACTTTATTATCCGTTGGCGAATATCTAAAAAAAGTCCTACAGCTCCATTTCTAATATAAAAAATTTCCCCTACCTGCGTTGCAATTAATATACTTTCCATAGAATCACCAGGAATTACAGTTGTTTTAATAACAGTCGGTAAATTTATATTGCTAACAATAGGCCTTAATTTTACATTAACCTTATTCAATGATACCACCCCTTTAATTAATTTCTCTATAATATATGTTTAAAATATTTTCTTAGTACTAAGTAGTATCAGGTGCCTATAAAAAATGCACTTAAGTTTATGAAAGAAAAAGTAGATAAATATGAAAAAATAACAGGGCAAAAACCTGTAACATATCCACATACACCATGTGTAAAAACTTTTTATGACATATTCGATGAGGTTAAGAAGAATTACAGCGGTAATTTAGATGATTACATAAAATGCCGGATTTGTACGTCCAGCTTATCAAGAAAATATTAAAATAATTATTTATGAGTGAACATTAACAATAAGTATTAAATTATTTTTTGAAAATTGATTTAAATCAATTATATTTTCAAGAGTTTTGATATAATAAAGTTATCATAATAAGTATTAAAAAGAAAGAAGGAGAAACTATGTCAAAACAATTTAATGAAGTAAGAGAAAAACTAATTCCAACATTGGAAAGATTTGTACCTGTTGTAGCAAAAGTTCACGGGAAGCATCATCCGGAATTCCATGAAGTTCGTAAAGTTTTTGATACTATCAATGAAAAAACAAAAGCAGCAGCAAATGAAAAAGTTGAATTAAACGATGAATTCACTAAATTACGTGAAATTACTAATAATTACACAGTGCCGGGTGATGTGTGCGAAAGCTATGAAGCAGTGTACAATATGTTATCTGAATTAGATGAATCATATAAAGCTTAATTAAAAAATCCCTCAGAATATTATTTTGGGGGATTTTTGTTGGTTAACAATTGTAGTGCCGAACTGCGTTTGCCTGATTATTAATCTTCTAAGTCTTTTGGCTCAGCTCTTTTCATTGCTGAAGCTAATAATAATCCATGGGAGACAAAAGTTATAAATAATAACCCCATTAATATCCACCAACCTACAGATTCGAAAATATCCTCGGGAACCATTAAGGTATAACCAAAATAGCTTAAAAAAACTGCTCCTTGAACTATTTTAAAGGCTTTTGCAGCTGCTTCATTTTTCAATGCTGCAATTCTTTCGTCATTTTCATTTATAATTAAGTTTTTCATCTTATCAGGTGTCTTTTTAATTGATGAAATTTTTAAGTAATAAATTAAAGCAACACTTAATGGCATGAAGGATAGACCTATTATAGCCTTTTTATTTGAAATAAAACTTACTTCCATAGAATTAAATCCAATTCCTAAAACCAATAAAAGTAAACCAATGATTAAGCAAGTAACCATAATAATTCTTGCTTCTTTAATAATTTTTTCAGTGTTCATGATTATCCCTCCCAAAATAAATCATTTAATGTTTTATTGAGTGCTTTACAAATGTCTATACAAAGTTTTAGAGTTGGATTATAGTTACCGGATTCTACCAAACTAAATTTAAGATGATATTTGGAACAAAATGAGCTTAACAGTCGTCTAAAAATAATAACAAAAATTTTAAGATAAGAGGTGGTAAAATGAAAAGTAAATTACTTAGAAATACTGTTTTGACAGTTGCTGTAAGCTCAGCGATTGCAGTTCCTGCTTTTGCTCAAAATATAAGGATTATAACAAATGATCTTGAAATTGCACCAATAAGCAATGTTTTTAATCATTGGGCTGAAATGTATTTAGAACAACTGTCTGTTAAATATGATACAGAAGAGATATTCAAAGATAAAAACCTTAATAATCATATTACAGCAGAAGATTTTAAAAATGCTGTTAAATTAGCAATTGATAAGGATTATGAAAATGCTTCAAATTCTATGACAAGAGAGGCAATAGTATATGAGCTTACAAAGATTTGGGCTGAAAAGACCAGCAAGGATTTAGATGCTATGCCAATAATCAAAATGCTGATTTATTCTGATACAGAAGATATAGATGTTGAGTACATTCATGGTGTTTATGTCGCATATATGCATGATATAGCAAAGGGTAGAGGTGAAGGAATATTTGATCCAAAAGAAAATGTTACATATGGTGAATTAGCTGTATTAATAAATAATACAATCAATGCCATAGAAAAAGAATTAACTCCTCCATCAATTGCAGCAGGAAAATATGAAACTAAAGGTAATTATGAAATAAAGGATGGCAAAGTAATATTTAACTTTGAATTAATGAGTCATTATGCTAAAACAACAGAACTGATGTTTGGCTCAGGGCAGCAATTTGAATTAACTATTACAAATGAAGCTGGAGAAGAAGTATATAGATTTTCGGACGGCAAGTTCTTTACAATGGCTTTAATTTATAAAACACTTATGCCGGGAGAAATATTAAAATGGCAAGATGAGTGGGACATGACAAATAAAGATGGAGAAAAATTAACAGCCGGCAATTACAAGGCTGAAATTAAAGTCTTGGCTATAACGGAAGAAGACGAAAAAATACCTGAAGAACAGTTAACAACTGTTATAGAATTTACATTAGATGAAGTTAGTATTATCAATCTGAAGCAGCTAAAGTAAGTTATTGATTAATTATATCTTTGGTTTACATAAGTTTATTTATGTAAATCAAAGATTTTTTTTATTGAGGGTACTTAACCCTTATTGAAATAAACGAAAATTCAATATATAATAAATCAACATTAAAGATAACAGGAAAATTACAATGATTTATAAAAATATAAAATTAGGGCGTCAGCCCGCAAGTTGCAACCTTTTATTCATTTCATCGTCTAAAATTGTAAGGAGGGTTGATGGTGGCAGAAAAGTTATTGATCAAAGACTTAAAAAAGGGTAAAGAAGAAGCCTATAGACAATTAATTGAAGAGTATGGCAATAAACTACTTAGAACCTGCTACCTGATACTTAAGGACAGAGAGGAAGCAGAGGATGTTGTTCAAGAAACATTTATAAAGGTATTTAATAAAATTGATACCTTTAAGGAAAAATCAGGACTTTACACTTGGATTTATGCAATAGCCCTTAACTTGTCCAGGGATAGAATGAGAACTAAAAAGGATTTTATTGAGTTAAAAGACGACTGGATTGGAAATGATGATGTGGAATCTAAAGTAGAAATAAATATTGACAGAGAATCCTTAAGAAAAGAAATGTTTGAAATGAATCCACTTTATAGAGAGGTACTTGTACTATTTTATTTTGAGGAGCTTTCCATAAGGGAGATTTCAAATTTACTAAATGAAAAAGAAGGAACAATAAAAAGTAAGCTGTCAAGAGGTAGAAATATATTAAAGGAAGGACTTTTGAAAGGAGGTCAGTTAAATGGATAAAAAAGATAAGCTTGGAATAGAAATAAAAAGAATTATGGAAGAAGAATCAATTAACCTGACTTTGTCCCATAATGCCTTTGATAATATTATTCAACATAGAAAGAAGTCTTTGAATGAAAGAATTCATGAGTTTTTAAACAAGGAGATAGAAATACCATTGGCACCTGCAATAGTTGGTTTTGCCGCGTTGTTAGCCGTTACATTGATTCCCACAGGTGTGTTTAAGTCTCGAGATGTAAAAATTATCAATATGGGAAACTCTCAAATAATAATTAGGGAAGGTTATGAGGTGAGTAAAAAGTGAAAATAAAAATTAAAGTAAAAACACTGATACTTACAGTGTTTGTCCTTGCACTTACTTTTATATGGGTTTTACCAACAGCAACTCTCATGATTGCCGGTTACCTTGAGTTTAAAAATTCAGAAAAAGCCACTCTTTTTTACGAAAAGTATGCTTCATATCCAACTACTCCAAATATTGAGAGCAATTATCTTTATGCAAATAGTCTAATAGGTAGTTTTAGTAAATATACAATATTTTTTACAGGCTGGGGTTTAGGTGAAAATACAAGTCCTGAAGATATGGGTAAAGCAAAGCAAATTCTTATAGAAACTTTAGCGGAAACACCTACTAAAAATAGGGAAAAAGATTATTATATAAAATCCTATAAAATGCTTCTTGATATAGCTATAGCAACAGGTGATGCAGGAATGCTTAAGGAATGGATTGACTTTGGAAAGGAATCTGTAGATGAAAGGCTTATATATACTGCTGATATATATGATGGATTTCTCCATCATGTAAATGGCGAGAGTGAAACCGCAAAAAAGGCACTTGAAAAATATGAAGAAACAGAACTTAAAGACATCAGCTTTGATTTGCTAAAGGCAGAGATTGCTTTGTTTGAAGGAAAATATGAAGAAGTTGAAATTATATATGAAGGTTTATATAAAAATAATTGGAGAACATTAAAAAATAGTTTCGGCTCAGGAGGCTACGACAGGGGTCATTGGTTTGAAGGGAGATTCAATGATCTTAAGGGTGATAGTATTCTTAGTGGAACAGTAACTTATGAAGGAAAACCCATGCCTTTTGTAGAAATCTATGTGCAGGAAGCAACTGGGGGGTTAAGTATATTAAGCCGTGGGGAAAGTTATGTGGGTATAACTGATGTAAACGGAGAATTTCGGACATTAGGACTTAAAGAAGGATTGTACAATGTTGGAATTGGTGTGGACGGTTCTATCTTGACAGACAAGGAGCTTCAGAGCTCAAAAAATAAATTTGTTGAGCTAAACGAAGAGGGAGGAGAAATTCATTTTATATTTAAAGACACCATAAAAATAAACTCCCCTAAGCCTGCAGAAAAATTATCAGGAGATGAATTCACTGTATCTTGGGAGGAAGTTGAAGGCGCAGCTTATTATACGGTTGAACCTGTGGTTTTTTATGAGCCCTTTGGCGATAGGGGAATCAGCACTCGAACATATATAAAAGATATAAACGGAGAAAATAAGTTTACTGAAACTAATGCGGATTTCAGTATAAATATGATTAGAGAAAATCCTAATATAAATGTTTATGATTCGGAAAATGAGTATTTAGGTGCCCAAGCAGTTCTTGGAATATTCCTTCCCGGTGTTGAGTATCCAATTGTTGTAAATGCATTTGATGAAAACAAGAATCTCATAACAAGCAGTCTTCCTAAAATGTCTTATTATGACCAGGTGTCAAGCA
>CAZCTI010000100.1:5174-7317 GCA_964501385.1 uncultured Clostridia bacterium | reverse complement strand
AAAACTTGGTTGGGCTATTATAACACATCCGGATGATTTGCAAGAAGACCTGGATAAGTATAATGCATTACAAAAAGGCATTATTAATAATTATTCAATGGAGAAACGTTTTATCAGACCGGATGGTTCAATTGTATGGGTTGATTTGACTGTTGCTAAGCTTAATTTTGATAATGACTCAAAATATAAACATATAAGTATAGTTCAAGATATTACTGTCAGAAAGTCTATGGAAAATGCTTTAATAGAGAGTGAGCGCAGCAAGGCAGTACTATTGTCAAATTTACCCGGTATGGCATATCGCTGCAATTATGACAGGGATTGGACCATCCAGTTTGTATCTAAAGGTTGTTATGAATTAACCGGATATAAAGCAGATAGTTTAATCAATAATAAAGAATTATCATTTAATGACTTGATTGCTCCTGAATATCATGAATTGTTGTGGAATGTGTGGAGAAGAAAACTTATCAAAAAAAATCATTTTAAGTATGAATATGAAATAATAACTTCTAAGGGGCAACGAAAATGGGTGTTGGAAATGGGGCAAGGTGTTTTTGACGAATCAGGTGTTGCAGCACTTGAGGGAATTATCATTGACATTTCTTACAGAAAAGAACAGGAAAACAAGCTGAAGTTTATTAGTGAGCATAATGAGCTTACAGGTGTACATAATAGAAGATTTTTTGAAAGTTTTCTGATTAGTGAGTCAAAATTTAAAAGATATCACAATAGGGCAATTATATATATAAAATTAAAGAAAATAGATTCTGTCAGTTTAATTTATGGATACAATTTTAGCAGAAGGTTAATTATAGAGCTATCTGAAAAGCTCTGTAAAATTTGCAATAATAATAGAAAGCTGTTTCAAATATCATTAGACAGGTTTGTTTTTTATATAAAAAATTACGATGATAAATGTGATTTATCAGATTTTAGCAGTGAAATTTTTAATAAATTTAAAGAAGTGCAAATTTTGTATAACTTAGGCTGCAGTATAGGAATACTTGAAATAGAAAAAGATAACTGTGATTTAGAAAGTTTATTAAAAAGTGTTTCTTTTGCAGCAGAAAATGCTGATAATAAAAATATATTTGATTACTGTTTTTATGATGATAAGCTGAAGGCTAAAGCAAACAGAGAAAATAATATAAAGGATGAATTATTTAAAACAATAACAGATGATGATGCCAAAAGCATATTTCTACAGTATCAACCTATTTTAAATCAGAAAACAGGAAAAATTATGGGGTTTGAAGCTTTAGCCCGTTTTAAAAGCGAAAAATTAGGTTTAGTGCCACCTTCTGAATTCATACTGATAGCTGAGGAGATGCAGCTTATTGTACCTATTGGATTAAGGGTTATATATAATGCATGTAAATTTATCAGAAAATTAGAATTATCAGGTTATGACCATATAAAGGTATATGTAAATGTATCCGTTATCGAGTTGCTGAGAGATGAGTTCATAGGAAATTTGAAAGTGTTAATTGAAGAGTCTAAAATTAAGACAGAAAATTTTGGAATTGAAATAACGGAATCTATTATTATGGATAATTTCGAGATAATAAATGATAAGCTGTATGAACTAAAAAAAATGGGTATTGAGATTACAATTGATGATTTTGGAACAGGTTATTCCTCATTATCCCGTGAAAGTGAACTACATGTAAGCGGTTTGAAAATTGATAAATATTTTGCTGATAAAATTATTGAACAAGATAATGATAAAATTATTACCGCTGATATTATATCAATGGCACATAAACTTGGACAATTTGTAATAGCTGAAGGAGTTGAACATGAAAAACAGTACCAATATTTAGTTGATAATAATTGTGATTATATTCAAGGATATTATATAAGCAAACCCCTTGATGAAGATGATGCAATCAAAATCCTTTTAAAGAACCTTCCCTGAACCAAAAATAAAATAAAGAGATAGAAACATATTAAATTAATTAGGAAGTGTTGATTATGCATATTTTTAAAAACACAAAAATATTATTGTCGATTATAGCAATTATTTTTGTATTTATAATAATCATCCATAAAAAAACCGCACCTACATTTGAAAATAATGCTGAAATTATTACAAGCAATAATGATGAAAATATATCTGTTGATAATGAAATCGTTCCTG
>CAZCTI010000100.1:0-5074 GCA_964501385.1 uncultured Clostridia bacterium | reverse complement strand
TAATGAAATCGTTCCTGTTAATGAAATTAATGAAAATACATCTAATGAAATAAAAGAAACAGAAGGATTTAATGAGGAGTATGAGTCAAAAGAAGAGGACACAATAGAGTCTGAAGATGAGTCAGAAGAAGAGGATATTATAGGCAATAATTTTCCTATTGAGCATTCACCGGAGCATTCAGGGAGTTTTGTAATAATAAACAGCGTAGGTTATGAAAAGTTTAAATTCAGTAAATACAATGTCAATGTATACATAGAATCAGTTAATAATTACGCTAAGAATTTGACTGAAGAAACAAAAATCTATAATTTAATTGCACCAACTTCAAGTGAATTTAACATGCCTGATGAATATATTGATTTAAGTGATTCGCAACAAGATGGGATTCTATATGCTTATTCCAATATGGATGAAAAGGTTGTTACTGTTGATGCATATTCAAATATGAAAGCATATAAGGATGAATATTTATATTTTAAAACGGACCACCACTGGACAGCATTAGGTGCATACAGGGCATATGAATCATTTATAAAAGCTAAAGGTGAGGTGCCCATACCCTTAGATACATATAATAAAATAGATTCAGAAAATAAATATCTTGGCTCTATATATAATATGACAAAAAACGAAAGATTAGAGAATAACTTGGATGATATATGGTATTATAAGCCTTTATTTTCTGTGGAGTACTTAGCAGTAAACAGAGATGATACAAAATGGAGTGCTCATCAGATAATTTTTCCTTCATATTTTGAATCTAAAAGCAAATATGCTGCTTTTATGGGAGGAGATACTGCTTTTTCGCATATTAAAGTTAACTCCGGCAAAGAAAATAAAATTATAGTAATAAAAGATTCATATGGCAATGCTTTTATTCCATTTCTATTACCTCATTATGGAGATATTTTTGTGGCAGACCCTCGTTACTTTAAACAAAATATTTATGAAGTTATAGAAGATTATAATATTGATGAAGTGCTTATAATTAATTATGCGACCGTTTTACAATTACCGGGATTTTCTCAAATGTTAGGTGACATGGGGGCAGTAGAGGTGGATGTAGGTGTGGATGTGACCAGTGAATCGGCAATAAAGGCTCAGTAACTTTATAAAATTTTGATTAACTTAGGCATAATTGGTTAAATTCTAATTATAATTAATTATATAATGATGAGGGGGATTAAGATGGATGACAGAAATTATGTATCTTGGAATTTAATTGAGGATTTTATTAAAAATGCATTCATAAAGTTAGGAGTTCCGGAGGATGAGGCAGAAATATGCACAGATGTATTAATTGAAAGTGACAGAAGAGGAATTGAAAGCCATGGATGCAACCGATTTAAGCCAATCTATGTAGACAGAATAGCAGCAGGAATTCAAAATTCTGTTACAAATTTTGAAATTATTAAAGAAACTCCAACCACTGCCGTGGTAGATGGACATGACGGCATGGGGATGGTTATAGCATATAAATCCATGAACATGGCAATAGAAAAGGCCAAACGATACGGTATGGGAATGGTTGCTGCTCGCAATTCAACTCATTACGGTATAGCAGGGTATTATACAACAATGGCTACCAAAGAAAATATGATTGGTATTACGGGAACAAATGCAAGGCCTTCAATTGCACCTACCTTTGGTGTGGAAAATATGTTAGGCACAAATCCACTGACATTCGGAATACCTACTGATGAGGAATTCCCATTTGTGCTGGACTGTGCCACAAGTGTTACTCAAAGAGGTAAAATTGAATATTATGCAAGGACAGGCAAGGACACTCCTGAAGGTATGGTTATTGGAAGAGACGGAAAATCCATGACTGACAGCAATCAAATTTTATTAGATTTAGTTAATGGGAATGCAACATTGACTCCATTAGGTGGGATTGGTGAAGAGCTTGGGGGATATAAGGGTTATGGTTATGCAACAGTTGTAGAAATTTTATCTGCTGCATTGCAAGCAGGAAGTTATTTAAAAATGCTTAGCGGCATTGGGGAGCATGGACAAAAGACGCCTTATCATTTAGGTCATTTCTTTATGGCAATTGATACGGAAGCATTTATGGGAGCAGAAGAATTTAAAAAAACTTCAGGGGATATATTAAGAGCATTGCGTGCATCAGATAGAGCACCGGGGGAACATAGAATTTATACAGCCGGTGAAAAGGAATATTTGTCATGGTTAGACAGAAAACAGAAAGGTCTTTTGATTGGAAAGGCTGTGCAAAAGGAATTAATTGAAATACGTGACAGCTTAAACTTACACCATAGATTTCCTTTTGAATAATAAGAACTTGTTTATTGATAAGCGGTAGCTTTGATGTTATAATTTATATATGTTGCAAAAAAGAATTTACAAAACACTATTATTAGGAGGATATTATGTTAGAAAACAAGGTATGTGTTATAACAGGAGCTGCAAGCGGAATAGGTCTTGCAATAGCTGAATCATTTTCAAAAGATGGTGCATTGTTAGTAATGGCTGATATTAATGAAGCAAAATTACAAGAAGAAGCAACAAGATTAAACGGTACATATTTAAAGGTTGATTTAAGTAAAGAAGAAGATTGTAAAGCACTTATTGATTATGCGGTAGAAAAATATTCAAGAGTTGATGTGTTAGTTAATGTAGCGGGTATTCAAAATGTAAGTTCAATAGAAGATTTCCCTGTGGAAAAATGGAGATTGATAATTGATTTAATGTTAACTGCTCCATTCTTGTTAACTAAATTTGCTTTTCCACATATGAGAGAACAAGGCTGGGGAAGAATTATCAACCTAAATTCAGCACACGGTATCAGAGCATCAGAATTTAAATCAGCTTATGTTTCTGCAAAGCATGGCTTAAGCGGGTTGACAAAGGTTACTGCATTAGAAGGTGCACCATATGGAATTACTTGTAATTCAATTTGCCCCGGCTATGTAAAAACTCCATTAGTTGAAAAACAAATTGCTGACCAAGCAAAGGTTCACGGCATATCAGAAGATAGAGTAGTAAGTGAAGTATTGTTAAAGAAACAAGCATTGAAGAAACTTATAGACCCAAGTGATATTGGTGAATTAGCTAAATATTTATGCTCCGATGCAGCTCAATGCATGTCAGGAACTTGTGTTTCAATAGACGGTGCGTGGTCTGCTCAATAAGCACAAAGTGTGGAACATATTGCTAATATAAAAAATTTATTGAATTTAAACACTTTATATAATAAAATAGAACTCATGTTTGAGTTCTATTTTTTACTCATATTTAAGAAAATTTGGAGGAACACAATTTGAAAAAGACAGCAAAAAAACTATTATTTTACGTGGGAGGTCTTTTCCTTCTTGCAATAGGAGTTAATATCTCAAAGTCTGCTCAGCTTGGCATATCTCCTGTAAGTGCAATTCCTTATGCGATTGAGCTTATATGGAGTATTGACCTCGGCAGGGCTACCTTGATTTTTAATATTTTATTGATAGCAGCACAAATAGCTTTATTAAGGAAAGATTATAAGCCTGTTCAGCTTTTACAAATTGTATGCACGTATTTGTTTGGATTTTTTATTACCTATACAAGCAGGAATTATTTGTTGACATGGATTCCTTTGCCATCATCATATATAATTAAGCTTTTATATTTATTTGTAAGCATTATAATTATCGGAATCGGCGTATCTTTCTATCTTTTGCCAAATTTAGTGCCTCTTCCTGCGGAAGGATTTATGAATGCAATTGTTAAGAAGAGTAACAATAAATATAAGTTTGCAAATGTAAAAGTTGCTGTAGACAGCAGTATGGTATTGGTTTCTGCAGTTTTATCCATTATATTTCTTGGAGGCTTAAAATCTGTGAGAGAGGGTACAGTCTTAGCTGCACTTTTAATAGGCAAGGTTGTAGGGTTTATATTTAAGAGATACAAGCAAGGAATTGTTGAATGGATTGAAAAATAATAAAACGAGGGCTTAGACCTTGTTTTATTGCTATTATAAAACTTCCGCATTGTATCCATTCTCTGTTAATTTATCTATTATAGAATCATTAACAACGAAGTGACCGGCACTCATAATATGTAATTCTCCCATTTAAATAGTATTAATTTAATATTATAACCTTGAGTATTATTCGTGGATTCAATTATTGAAAATGTCTGACTCAAAATAAATCACATTTCATACATGCTGGGAATAAAATGGTTATATTATATTATGAAGGAAGTGATTTTTTGGCGATTAGAATATTTATAGATCAAGGACACAATCCTACGGGATATCACAATGCGGGGGCCATGGGCAACGGTTTATATGAAGGAGATATAAATTATCTGGCAGGTATTTATCTTGCCAATTTGTTGAGTAATGATTACAGATTTGAATATAGATTATCAAGACCAACAGCCACAACAGTATTGGGAACAAACACTGCCACCAGCTTGGCAGAAAGAGTGAGATTGGCAAATTCATGGCCTGCTAATTATTTTATAAGTTTACATTGCAATGCTAATGTAAATCCAAGTATTAACGGAGCAGAAATGTATATATTTCAATTTAATACCCAGTCAAATTGGCTGGCACAACATATTATGAATGGAGTTGTGCGAAATACACGCTTAAGGGACAATGGAATCAGAGAAAATCCATCCTTGTATGTTTTAAGAAATACTAATATGCCTGCTGTATTGGTTGAAATGGGCTATTTGACTAATTATAATGATGCCATGATTTTAAGAGATAATTTGTGGAATGTTGCTTATGGTATTTATTTAGGGATATTAAGCTATTTTGGATTTTTGCCGCTATAATTGGATTAAATATAAATATAAATATAAAGACAAAGACAATTATATAGAATTGAGAGAAGAGGAGATATTCTATTAACCACCGGCTGTTTAAAAGCCGGTGGTTTTAGATTAAATGTTTGAAATGTAATGATTAGGGTATATAAATAATATAAAAGCTGTGTCTTAGCTAAAGGCACAGCTTTTAATATATTGTATCATGTATTTTACCATACAATATTTTCAGGTTTTCTTAATGCTTGATGTTTTAATATTGGAACATTATATTTTTCTCCAAGGGCTCGAACTATA
>CAZCTI010000099.1:5614-7348 GCA_964501385.1 uncultured Clostridia bacterium | reverse complement strand
AAACAGTTGTTCCCGATATTAAAACAAGCATTACAGGCGGTAAAAAAATCAGTGAGCTTATCGATGATAAAACAACTCATGTATTTGTTAAGGGTGCAATTACATCTGCACTGCTTAAGGATTTATGGGAAAACAAATATTTAAGAGGCATTAAATTAATAATAGAAGACGGTACAAAATTATTTACGGATATAAATGTGTGGAATGAAATGAGGAGGAAGGGGCTTAAGGTTGAAGTTTTAAATACAATAAGTGTTTTGGCAGTGACTTTAAACCCTGTATCTCCGGCAGGATATTTCTTTGACAGCGAGGTTTTAAGAGAAAATATGGAGAAGGTTCTTCCTAAAGTAAAAATAGTTGACGTGGTGTCGGGCGGTGATGAATATTGAAAAGCTTTATGACGGAAAATACAATTAAAAACATTAATTTTGATTATATTTTTAATGAGATAAAACCTATAACCGAATATGGTATTAAAACAAAAAATGAAGCTAAGCCCTTTGTCAAAGGTCAGGAGGCAGACCTTAAGGCGGAGTTCAATAAAATAAGGGCATTTATTGAATTAAGACAAAGGCGTGAAATTATAGATGTTTTAAAACACATTAAAAATATATATGAAACAATTGATAGGGCAAAAGGTAAGCAAGTTTTAGATGAAGTAGAATTGTTTGAAATAAAAAATTTTCTGATTTTTGTAGAGAAAATGGATAAAATATTAAGAGGCATTTCTATTATTGATTTAAAGCTGCCACAATTAACTCCCCTGCCACAATTATATAAGAAACTAGATCCTGCTAATGAAAAGCTAAATACATTTTATATTTATGATGAATATTCTGAAGTGTTAAAGAAAGTTCGAAACGAAAAACGACAAACTGAAAAAGATATCAGATTATTATATAAAAAAATAAAAGAAGAAGTTCAAATTAAACATAATATTAAATTAAACTTGAAGGACGAAGCAACAATTAGCAAGACACAAAAAGATAAAATTGATGAGTTGAATAAAGAACAGAACTTAAGAATATCCGGAGAAAATTATTTAAATATTATTTACAAAATCAAAAATACTGATGAAATTGATAATTTAGAGCAAAAATATGAAAGCTTAACCTTGCAAGAAGATGATGAGGAGTACAGAATTCGACAAAATATTTCCTCGGAAATTAAGGAATTTAGTAATATTTTGCAGAAAAACACAGAAGTTATTGGTGAAATTGACTATATTATTGCAAAAGCAAATTATGCTCAAAAAACAAAATCTATCGAGCCCGAAATAATAAGCGATTTGCAAATTGCAATAAAGGGTGGCAGGAATCTTAAACTTGAAAAAACTCTGAAGGATAAACATATTGAGTATATACCTGTTGATTTAAGCCTTAATAAAAATGTAATTTGCATAACAGGGGCAAATATGGGAGGGAAGACTGTATCTCTTAGGATGATTGGTCAAATTGCCGCAATGGCAAGCCTTGGAATGTTTGTTCCCTGTGAATATGCAAAGTTATGTCTTTTTGAGCACATATATATTTCAGTAGGTGATGATCAGTCCATTGAAAAGGGTCTTAGTACCTTTGGGGCAGAAATAGTGAATTTAAAAGAAGCTATTAAAAATTCTGACCGTAGATGCCTTATTTTAATTGATGAGTTAGCGGGAGGTACTAATCCAAAGGAAGGCTATGCAATTACAAAGGCAGTTGTAAATTATCTTAAAAATAAAGATTGCATAACAGT
>CAZCTI010000099.1:0-5514 GCA_964501385.1 uncultured Clostridia bacterium | reverse complement strand
AGGAGGAAAAATGGAAAGTAAATTAAACTTAAACCCTAAGTTAATTGACAGTGCACGTTCGGCAGCAAAAAATATTGCTGTTAATGTACAGCAGTTCATTGACAAAAATACAACCGTTGCTGTTGAAAGAACTGTTGCACGTCTAATGGGTATAGATGGTGTGGATGAAATAGATAAACCACTTCCAAATGTGTTAATAGACGCTATTAAAGAAGGTGGCGGTTTATCTAAAGGTGCAGCATTTTGGATTGGAAATGCAATGGTTAATACAGGAAAAACACCACAGGAAATAGCAGAAAAAGTAAGCTCGGGTGAAATTGAAATTACAAAACTAAAAGTTGCTGATGAAAATAAAATTATGGAAGCAGTTTATGAAACAGCAAAGCAAATGGTTGAAAGAATTAAAAATAACAGAGCAAAAAGAGATGAATATTTAGATACAATTGGTGAAGGTAAAAAACCATATTTGTATGTAATAGTTGCAACAGGCAATATTTACGAGGATGTTCTTCAAGCTCAGGCTGCGGCTAAACAAGGTGCTGATATAATTGCAGTTATAAGAACTACAGGACAAAGCTTGCTGGACTATGTTCCATACGGACCTACAACAGAAGGATTCGGAGGAACATATGCAACTCAAGAAAACTTCAGAATTATGCGTAAAGCACTTGATGAAGTTGGAGAAGAAGTTGGAAGATACATTCGTCTTTGCAATTACTGCTCAGGATTATGCATGCCTGAAATAGCAGCAATGGGGGCTATGGAAAGACTTGACGTAATGCTTAATGATGCACTTTATGGAATTCTTTTCAGAGATATCAATATGCAAAGAACATTGGTTGACCAGTATTTTTCAAGAATAATCAATGGTTTTGCGGGAGTTATCATCAATACCGGAGAAGACAATTACCTGACTACTGCAGATGCTGTTGAAGAAGCACATACAGTGTTGGCTTCACAGTTTATAAATGAACAATTTGCATTAAAGGCAGGTCTTCCTGAAGAACAAATGGGTCTTGGTCATGCTTTTGAAATGAATCCAATGTTGGAAAACGGATTTTTGTATGAACTTGCACAAGCTCAAATGGCAAGAGAAATATTCCCAAAGGCACCTCTTAAATATATGCCTCCTACAAAATTTATGACAGGAAATATATTCAGAGGACATTTGCAGGATGCAATGTTTAACTTTATTTCAATATGGACCCATCAAGGACTTCAATTGTTGGGAATGCCTACTGAAGCAATTCACACTCCACATCTTCAGGACAGAATGCTTTCAATTGAAAATGCTCAATATATTTTCAATAATGCAAGAAATATCGGAGATGAAGTTGAATACAAAAAAGATGGAATAATTCAGAAAAGAGCACAAGAAGTATTGGCTAAAGCTGAAGAACTTTTAAGAGACATTGAAAATGAAGGACTATTTGACACAATTGAAAAAGGTAAATTCGGCGGAGTAAAAAGAAGCTTCATAGGCGGCAAAGGCTTAGCAGGTGTTGTAGAAAAAGACGAAAAATACTTTAACCCATTTATTGATTTAATGTTGGGGGGTGCACAGTAATGGAAAATATCCAGAAGGTTGATTTAACAAAAGTAAAACCATATGGTGATACATTAAATGACGGAATGGTTCAAATGAGTTTCACATTGCCTGTACCTTACGGTGATGAGGCAAGTGAAGCAGCTAAACAGTTGGCAGAAAAAATGGGATTTGAAGACCCGGCAGTTGTATTTTCCAAGGACTTGGGTGTAGGTTACACATATTTTGTAATGTATGGAAAATGCACCCACACTGTTGATTATACTTCAATTGAAGTTCCAAAGGTTGATATGGAATTGATGGAAAGAGAAGAAGTTGAAGAATACATCAAGGAAAATATTAAGAGAGATGTAGTAATTGTAGGAGCATGTACAGGTACTGATGCTCATACCGTTGGAATAGATGCAATCATGAATATGAAAGGCTTTGACGGACATTATGGCCTTGAAAGATATAAGGGTATTGAAGCTATTAACATGGGTAGCCAGGTACTAAATGAAGAGCTTATTGCAAAAGCTATTGAAGTTAAGGCTGATGCCATATTGGTATCCCAAATAGTTACACAAAAAGACGTCCATATTGCAAACTTGACACAATTAGTTGAAATGATGGAAGCAGAAGGACTTAGAGATAAAATGATTTTAGTATGCGGAGGCCCAAGACTTAACCATGAACTAGCACAGGAATTAGGATACGATGCAGGATTTGGTTCAGGGAGCTATGCAAATCACGTTGCAACATTTGTAGTAAAACAAATTGTTGAAAGAAATTTAATTTAATATAAAAATAAAACATTAGATTCTTCAGGCTACGCCTTCAGAATGACCAATTTGTCATTCTGAACCGCAGGTGAAGAATCTATTTTTATAGTTATTATGGTTATCAAAACATCATTGCAAAAATACATAAATATGGTAAAATAAAAGACAAAAATAATTACCCTGTGAACGGCAGGGTAATTATCAAAAAAATGTAAGTTTATGTCAGCTATACCGACTATCTATTTACCTTTATCTTATACAAATGATACCATATTTATACATATAAATCAACAGGAATTTAAATTTAAATTTTAAAGGTATATGACAAAAAGATGGTTAATGCCATCTTTTTTTATCTGTAAATATATTTTAGTTTAACTCTAATTCTCAAGGGTATATTTTAAATAACGGGAACATTTATAATTCTATAATTCCTACAAAGCACAAGCGTGTTCCCAGCCTAATAAATATAGTACGAGGAGGAATTACTATGATTGATAGCATTAACGTTAATAAATATAAAATACCTGTTGATAAACTTAGAAAAAACTCAAGTATTGGTGAAGATTTAAACTTTTGCCAAACTTCAAAGGATGTTAGTGTGTTGGAAGGGGTAATCGGACAGGATAGGGCAGTTAAATCTATGGAATTTGGTCTTTCCATGGGTGCATCAGGCTACAATATCTTTGTTTTGGGACCTCAGGGAACCGGCAAGACCACCTATGCACAGAATGTTGTTTCCAAATTGGCAGCAAAGCGTAACATACCGGATGATTGGGTTTATATAAACAATTTCAGCGAATGGGATAAACCTCTTGCTATATCTCTTCCTGCAGGACAGGGCAAAATATTTCAAAAAGATATGGAAAAACTTATAACAAATCTTGTTGTATATATTCCTAAAGCATTTGAAGGAAGTAACTTTTTGCAGCAAAAGGATTCTTTAATTCAAAAAATAAATAAACAAATGACTGAAATTCTAAGGGATATAGACAAATTGGCACGAAATGCGGGTTTTGGTATCCAGCAATCAGGCCAGAGAATTCTTCTTATACCTATGATTGAAGACAGACTTATTACTCCTGAAGAATTTAATAAGTTAACTGACGAAGAACGTGATTCTATAGATGAAAAAAGAAATAAAACAGCCAAGGAAATTGATGATAGAATAAAAGAAGGTCAAATGGTACAAAGACTTGCAGAAGAAAAAGCTGTTGAAATTGAAAAGCAAACTGCATGTGAAGCCGCAGGACCTTTTATTGAACAATTAAAGGAAAAGTACACAAATATTCCTGAAATAATTGACTATCTAAATAAAGTACTGAAGGATGCCGCAGAGAACCATGGAATTTTTAGCAGTGTGCGTCATAACTTAAATGAAAATATTATAACGAAGCTTCAAAATGACTCTGATTACTTGGATGGAGAAGAAAAAAACATATTTGACAAGGCAGCAGCTGCAAAAGATAGCAAGGACCCTTTTACACGATATAAAGTAAATTTGTTCATAAACAATGAAGGTACAAAGGGAGCACCTGTTATTACTGAAAGCAGTCCTTATTATTACAATTTATTCGGCAAAATAGAATACAAATCACATATGATGACCACTATGACGGATTTTTCAATGATAAAGCCCGGTGCTATTCACAAGGCAAATGGAGGATATTTGATCTTACAGGCAAAGGATTTATTAATGGACCCATACGCTTGGGATGCATTGAAAAAGGCATTGAAATATAAGCAGGCAGTGGTGGAAAATATAGGTGAACAAAGCCGTTTTGTTCCAACAGTAACACTTAAGCCTCAACCTATACCATTAAATGTAAAGGTTATATTAATCGGCAGCTTTTTCTTCTATAGGTTTTTAGCTGCAGACGAAGATTTCAGGAAACTCTTTAAAGTAATTGTGGACTTTGATGTGGAAATGGACAGAACACAGGAAAATATACAGCATTATGTGTCATTTGTTGCTTCAATGTGCGAAAATGAAAACTTAAAGCATTTTAACTGCGAAGCATTGGCTAAGGTTGTGGAATATGGCTCAAGATTAGCCGACAATCAAAATAAGCTGTCAACACGTTTCAATATAGTAAGTGAAATAGTTTATGAAGCATCTGCGTTGGCGGAAGCAGAAACTTGCGAATTTGTTGATGCAAAACACGTCAATGCAGCTATAAAAAATAAAAAATACCGCTCTAACAGAATTGAAGAAAGAATGCAGGAGCAAATAAAAAACAAAAAAGTTCTCATAGATACTGAGGGAGAAGTAGTAGGGCAAGTGAACGGTCTTTCAGTTATGGGAGTTTCAGGTTATTCATTTGGACTTCCATCTCGAATTACTGCAAGGACATATACAGGAAGGGAAGGAATTATCAACATCGAAAGAGAAACAGAAATGAGCGGCAACATCCATTCAAAAGGGGTTTTAACATTAAACGGATATTTAGGCGGCAAATTTGCTCAAGAAAAACAATTGGGATTAACTGCTCAGGTTACATTTGAACAGCTTTACGGAGGAGTGGAAGGAGATAGTGCTTCAAGTGCTGAATTGTATGCAATACTGTCAAGTTTGTCTGATATACCAATTAAACAAAGCTTAGCAGTTACAGGCTCTGTAAACCAAATGGGAGAAATCCAGCCTATAGGCGGAGTAAATGAAAAAATTGAAGGATTTTTTGATATATGCTTATTAAAAGGGTTAACAGGCGAACAGGGAGTAATAATTCCGGACAGCAATATTGACAATTTGATGCTAAAGGATGAAGTTATTGAAGCAGTAAAAAATAATCAATTCCATATTTATGCCGTTAAAAAAATCGAAGAAGGAATTGAACTATTGACAGGAATTAAAGCAGGAGAAAAAGATAATTTCGGTGAATATGAAAAAGACAGTGTATTTTACTATGCGAATAATAAAATTAGTGAATTCAACAAAGTATTGAAAATATCAGAAGAAGGGGCTTAAAAAACACGGGCATTAGCCCGTGTTGTCATTCTGAGAGCTTTAGCCCGAAGAATCTCTGTTTTTTGTCATTCTGAACCGCAGGTGAAGAATCTCATTCTTTCTCAATACAACTTCTCACCAAATCAATAACCGTAGTAGCCGCCCTCTCCCTAACAGTATCACGAGTTCCGGTAGAGTGAATCTTTTTAACTTCATATTTACCGTCATAATAAACACATACATAAACTAAACCTACAGGC
>CAZCTI010000098.1:3805-7396 GCA_964501385.1 uncultured Clostridia bacterium | reverse complement strand
AAGGTGTGTCCCCCATCTGCTAAACCACCGATGGCTCCATTAGCAGCCTTCCCGTTTTGAATCTGTTTAAATTAAGCATGCTTACATCTATTGTAGGTTTTTCACCTAAAATCATTTCAGACATTGCAATGCCTGTAATAGGTCCAAACATAAACCCATGACCGCTGTATCCTAAAGCTAAATAAAATCCTTCCACATTTTCTGCCTTGTCATAAATAGGTTGTTTGTCAGGGGTCATATTATAAAGCCCCGCCCATTGCCTTATCACCCTTAATTTAGATAAAGGAGGCAACACCAAATCTATTGTTTTCGCCATTTCTTCAATAAACTGCCAGCTTGAAGTCACTCTTAAATCCCTTGGCTCATTGTCATCTCCTCTTCCCATTATAAATGTACCTTCAGGTGACTGCTGCACATAAAAATTCAGACCAAATGACATAACCATTGGATCCTGCATCGATTCAACCGGCTCAGTAACAAGAATTTGATGTCTCTCAGAATATATGGGAACATTAAGACCTACCATATCACAAATATTTTTGCCATATGCATTAGCAGCATTAACCACAATATTAGTTGAAATAAAACCTTTATTTGTTTCTACTCCTGTTACTTTTCCTTTTTCAATCTTTATTCCTGTAGCTTCGGTAAAAGTATAAAACTTTGCTCCCAATCTTTTTGCAGCTTTATAAAAAGCATCCGTTGTATGAAATGGATTTAAAAATCCGTCTCTGCTGCAATAAGCAGCACCCTTTAATATATCTGTATTTAAATAGGGAACTATTTCTGTTGCTTCATTTAAAGAAAGCATTGTTGAGGGTATGCCGCAGGAGTGCTGCACTTCAATATTTTTCTTAAACTGCTCAACCTCATGGTCTGTATGAGCAACCAGTAAATATCCCTTTTGTTTAAATTCTACATCTCTGTCATAGTCTAAAATTTCATTGGCGTGTTCGTAAAATTCAATGCTTTTTTTTGCTATTTTGCAGTTCATTTCTGTTCCCCACTGCATTCTTACACCTGCACCGCATCTGCCTGTGGAACCGCTGCATATATAATTTTTCTCTAATACAACTATATCCTTAACACCTTTTTTAGCTAAATTATAGGCTATGGCACAACCGGATATTCCTGCTCCTATTATAACAACTTCAGCTTTATTCTTCATTTTTTCTTCCCTCCTTAGCAATAAGACCTAATTTAACTCCAACTACAGGAGGTCTGTTTGTTTGAAATTTAATATCCTTTATATTTTGACATGTTGCATTTGCAATTTCCCTCATAATAAGCTGACCGCAGGTTTTCCCTTGGCAGGGTCCCATCCCGGCACGTGTAATTCTTTTAATTTCATCAAAAGTAACATAACCTTCATTTATTAATTCTCTTATTTCTTTTAATGTAACATCGGAGCATCTGCAGATTATTGTATTTTCATCCATCATTAAACCTCCACCTTAATATTTCTAATTTCATATAAAAATTTTCTGTCTGCTTCAAAAGTAACTACTGGTGTTCGGTCAAAGGATTTTGGATTAAATATTTTTAAAACCTTTACATCTGTTATATATTTACCTTCTCTGTTAAGACCTTTTACTATTTGTCCTTGCTTTGGAAGTGGTAAAAATTCATATGGTATTTTAACTTCAATTGTATCTTTTGATTTAGAACCATCAACTATTATAATTGCAAGACCTGGACATTTGCTTAAGCATACTGCACATCCGGTACAATTATTCGGATAAACCTTTGGAATATTATTTATATCTTCACCTACTATAATTGCATCAAATTTGCATGCAGTCTGGCATGGATTGCATGGTATTTCTTTATAGCATTCAACAACAGCCACTGCACCTTCATTAATTCTCTCAATGGAAGGAAATTTCTCCATTATCATTTTATTACTCGGAATTCCTGTCTTTTCAAACATATTTACCCCCTAACTATTTGCTCTATTCCTGCTAATATATGTTTGCCTGCAGGTCCTGAACGTAAATTATTCAATTGATTTGTATAATCGTTTTTTCTATCTAAAAAATCATCAGTCTTATATCCTATTTTCTCAGCAGCACATAAACCGGCCAAAAAACCTTCAACCATTGCAGCACTGGCTTCCTCAACTCCCGTAGCATCCCCTGCTGCAAATACATTTTCAACTGTAGTTTCGTAATTCTCATATCGAACAGGAACAATACCGCTAAGCTGCGGGATATATCGCATCTCACAACCTCTCATTGCAAGAAGTTCATTTAAAGGTGTAAGACCTACCGAAATACACATTACGTCAACATCAAAAAACTTTTCTGTTCCTGTTATAGGTTTGAATTTTTCATCAACTTCACAAATAACTGCTTTTTCTAAAAAGTCTTTACCAATTGCTTCTTTGACAGTGTGGGATGTTAGTATTGGTACACCCATCCTTCTTATTTTAGAAGCATGTACCAAATAACCTCCTATTTTTGGAGCTGCATCAATTATTGCTATAACTTCAACTCCTGCCTGCATAAGCTGATAGCTTACAATCAGCCCAATATTTCCTGCACCCACCATCAGCACTTTGTTTCCCGGCTTAACTCCATAAACATTCATTAATGTCTGAACAGCTCCTGCACCGTAAATACCGGGCAAATCATTGTTTGGAAAGCCTAAAGCTTTTTCATAAGCTCCGGTTGCCACAATCACTGCTTTTGGTTCAATTTTATAATAATTATCTTCTTTTTCTAAAACTGTTACAATTCCGTCTTCAAACATTCCAACCACTGTTGTTTCAGTTTTTATTTCAACGTTTTCCTTGTATTTATTAAGCTCATTAATCAATATTTCCGGTATGTCAATTCCTCTTACAGAAGCATATTGTTTTTCAGAGCCAAAAAACATATGAGTTTGTTTAATGAGCTGACCGCCTAAATTTTTGTTTTTATCAACAATTAAAACCTTTGCACCACTTTTTGCTGCACTTACGGCAGCACATAAACCTGCAGGCCCTCCGCCAATAATTAGTACCTCAGCTTTTGTCATATTATCACTCCTTTGTCTTCCTGAGTTTGTACTATCATTCCTTCCTTCAAATCAGTAACACAGGTTTTTACATTTGCAACTCCGTTTACAGTCATTAAACAGGATGAACAGTTTCCGATTGCACAATAAAAGCCTCTTGGTCTATGCAAAAATAAGCTTTTTCCAAGAACTTTAACTCCTTTTGCATGCAATGCGGCAGCAATTGTTTCTCCTTCATAACCTTCCATTTCCTGTCCGTTAAATAAAAATTTTATCGCTTTTCCCTTATTAAATTTAAGAATCGGATGTTCTTCAATTCTCATCTCACCACTCCTGTTATTGTATTATGTTCAAGTTGTTTCTATGCAATTAGTATGCCAAAGCAAAATTAAGTATTTTTACTGCAAAACCTTAATATGATAGGGTTAATAAACATAAGTAAGATTATAACTTTTATATTTGTGTCAGATTTTTGACATAAAGACAATTTTCTGACGTTGAAATTTTTTTAAATTTATTATATTTTTCTTATTTTTACCAATTTATACTTTCTATTTTTCATAAAAACTATACTTTCTATTTTTCATAAAAACT
>CAZCTI010000098.1:0-3705 GCA_964501385.1 uncultured Clostridia bacterium | reverse complement strand
TATACTTTCTATTTTTCATAAAAACTATACTTTCTATTTTTCATAAAAACTTGTAAATCAATTATTACTATGATATAATTTTTTCTATTCAAATAGATGGTTTATGGAGGCTGTAATGAAGATAGTAATTGTCGGCGGCGGAAAAGTCGGTTATATATTAGCTAAGCAATTATCAACTGAAGATCATGATATAGTACTTGTAGATAACAATTCCGAAGCATTAAATCATGCAGACGAAACACTTGATATTATGTGCATAAAAGGTAACGGAGCAAGTGTTGAAATATTAAAAAGTGCAAATATACAAGAAGCAGATATATTATTAGCTGTTACAGACAGCGATGAGTTAAATATGATTTGTTGTGTGATAGGAAAAAAATTGGGGGCTAAGCATACTGTTGCTCGAGTTAGAAATACTGACTATTCAAATGAATTTAAACTGTTAAAAGAAGAACTTGAATTAGATATGGTAATAAATCCGGAAATGGATGCTGCGGCTGAAATAGTACAAATGATTCAATTTCCTTCTGCTGTAGATGTTGAACCGTTTGCAAATAATCTTATTGAAATGGTTCAATTTAGAGTTTTGAACGAAGACCCTATAATCAATCAAAAGCTTATGGAACTAAACAGAAAAATACCTGCAAAAGTACTGTTTTGTGCGGTTAGAAGAGATGAAGGAGTCTTTATACCTAAAGGCGATTTTATATTTCAACCTGACGATATGGTTTATGTAATTGGTGAAAGAAGCTGTATCTCAAGGTTTTTTAAATATTTGGGCAGAAACTCACACAAAGTAAAAAATATAACTATAATCGGCGGAAGCAGGACTGCAGTATATTTAACATGGATTCTTGAAGAATTGGATTTAAATGTTAAAATAATTGAATTAAACAAGGAAAGATGTCTTGAATTAAATGACATCTTAACTGAAACATTAATTATTCACGGTGATGGTACTGATCAGGAGCTTTTGGACAGTGAAAATATTGAATCCGCTGATGCCATTGTATTACTAACTGACAGAGACGAAGAAAACTTAATAACCTCACTGTATGCTCATCAATGCGGTGTGTCTAAAGTAATATTGAAAATAAACAGGCAAAATTATTTCCCCATAGTAAATAAATTAGGCCTTGACAGCATAATAAGCCCTAAATTTGTAACTGCTAACAATATTTTAAGATATGTAAGAGCTATTAACAATTCAAAGGGTATTGCAGTGGAAAAATTGTTTAAAATATTGGATGATGAAGCTGAAATCGCAGAATTTACTGCTAAAAGAGTTCCTGAATTAACAGATATCAAGCTTCAGGATTTAAACCTTAAAAGTGATGTATTGATAGCTGCTATAGTAAGAAATAAAAAAATCATAATTCCTAACGGAAATGATGTTATAAAAGAAAGGGACAAGGTAATTGTTGTCACAAGGACCGGATATATAACTGACTTAAATGAGATATTAGCAGAATAACCGGAGGATTAAATGAATATAAAAAGTGTATTTAAAGTTGTTGGGATAGTCTTATTTTGGGAATCAGTTCTTATGATTCCATCCTTAATTATATCGATATTAGACAGTTCCCATGAAATTAAGGCTTTTATTATAACCATAGCAATTACAAGCTTAACTGGTTTTCTATTATCAAGATTCAAGTCTAATAGTTCAGAAATGCGAAAAAGAGAAGGTTATGCAGCAGTTGCCTTATGTTGGGTTTTTATGTCGGCTTTTGGTGCTCTGCCTTTTTTCATAAGCAGATCTATACCATCTTATGTTGATGCTTTGTTTGAAACAGTTTCAGGGTTTACAACAACCGGCTCAAGCATTGTACGTTATATTGAA
Organism: uncultured Clostridia bacterium; assembly: GCA_964501385.1. Lineage (GTDB taxonomy): Bacteria > Bacillota > Clostridia > Tissierellales > Sedimentibacteraceae > Sedimentibacter. The sequence continues at coordinate 1,862 of CAZCTI010000098.1, read as the reverse complement.
AGTATGCCAAGAGGTCTTTTATTTTGGAGAAGTTTTACCCACTGGATTGGAGGAATGGGTGTTTTAATATTTACAATGGCATTATTTCCTTCCATAGGAGGACGCCCTTTATTTTTAATGCGTGCTGAAAGTCCCGGTCCCTCACCGGGAAAATTAGTTCCTAAAATAGGAGAGTCTTCTAAAATATTATATATAATATACGCAGTTATGACTGCCATTCTCATTGTACTGTTAATTTTAGCCGGAATGCCTGTATTTAATTCATTTATTTATGCTTTTGGAACAGCAGGAACAGGAGGCTTTGGTATGGATGCATTAAGTGTGGGTGCGTATAATAGTCCCTGGATTGATTGGATTATTACAATAGGAATGTTTTTATTCGGTATAAACTTTACTTTGTACTACCTTATAATTAAGGGGGAATGGAAAAATGTATTTAAAAATGAAGAACTACGTTTATACTTTATGTATGTGTTATTAGGAATAGTATTTATTGTAATTAATGTATTGCCAAAGTTTAATAATGATTTTTCAGAAGCATTAAGATATTCTGCCTTTACAGTTTCTTCTTTGGTTACAACCACAGGATATGCCACTGTTGATTTTAATCTATGGCCTATGTTTTCAAAATCAATACTTTTAACATTAATGTTTTTCGGGGCTTGTGCAGGCTCAACAGGTGGTGGTTTAAAATCTGTAAGAATTTTAGTGTTGTTTAAAACTGTATTTTATGAAATCAAACACACAATTCATCCTAAATCTGTCCAAAAAATAAAGGTTGATGGTAAGTCATTGGACGATGACACTTTAAAAAGTATATTGATTTTCTTTTTCGCATATGTAGTAATAATTATATTTTCAGTTATTATAGTTTCTTTAGATGATTTTGATTTTATAACATCTTTTTCTTCGGTAATGGCAACTATTAGCAATATTGGACCCGGCTTTGGAGCTGTAGGTCCCATGGTTAATTTTGCAGACTTCTCGGCATTAAGCAAAATTACATTAATAGCAAATATGATACTTGGAAGATTAGAGGTAATACCTGTTATAGTGCTGTTTTCGCCTGCCATTTGGAAAAAACATTAAAATTATAATCCTAAACCTTTTTAGCATATAAATATTCTCCTATCATAAATTTAATTATAAGGCAAATTATGGGGGATATTATGGAGAATATTTTTAAAAAGGTCAATTTAGTATTTGCTGCTGCTATTATAATTATAATGCTTGTAACAATTATTTTAAACTTAAGCCGAACTGCCGTCACAATTAATGCTGTAGGTGATGAAAAAATAGAGAAAATTAAAATCATGATAGATCCGGGGCATGGAGGTATTGACCAGGGAGCAAGCGGTGATATGAAAATAGGAGAAGCCCCCATTAACTTAGCTATATCCAAAAAACTGATGACTTTTTTGGAAGGAAGCGGATTTATAGTTGAGATGACAAGATATGATGACAGTGGATTGTATACATCAGGCACTATTAGAGATAAAAAAAATCAAGATTTAAAAAACAGGGTGGAACTTATTAATAATTCAGATGCTGACTTGGTAGTATCTATACACCTTAATTCTTTCCCTCAAAAGCAATACTACGGTGCCCATGTATTTTATCAAAAAAGTAATGAAGCAACAACAAAATTAGCTGCAGATACAATACAGGAAAGTATGAAAATCATACTTGATACAAACAACAAACGAGTGCCCCAAATAAAAAAAGATATAAAAATAATGGATGATACAACGGTTCCTGTTATTTTAATCGAATGTGGTTTCTTATCTAACAATGAGGAAGAAAGAAAGTTAATCTCAGATGATTATCAAGAAAAAACAGCATGGGCAATTTACGCCGGAATA
>CAZCTI010000097.1:0-7420 GCA_964501385.1 uncultured Clostridia bacterium | reverse complement strand
TATTATTTGACTATTTACTTACGGGGACATTCCTTCAAAAGCTAACCCGCGGAAGGGTTACCCTATTTTGAAGGTGTGTCCCCCAACATTTAAAGGAGTTACAAATGATAAAACGAATACTTATCTATTTATTAATCATCTTTAGTATTTTATCTAATTTAACCTTAGCTTACGCCAGCCCAAATATACTGAGCGAATCTGCTATTCTTATAGATGCTTCTTCAGGTACAATATTGGCACAAAAAAATGCAGACAAAAAAATGTATCCGGCAAGCTTAACAAAAATTATGACTGCTATACTTGCTATAGAAATGGGAAAACTGACTGATGTAATTACGGTGGATGATGATACTCCATTTGAAATCGCAGGCAGCCACATAGCATTGGAACCCGGTGAAATACTTACATTAAAAGATTTATTATATGCATTGATGCTGCCTTCAGCTAATGATGCTGCCTCAGCAATAGCAAAACATTATGGGAAAAGCCTTGACGGTTTTGTGAAAATTATGAATGATAAGGCAAAGGAATTAGGAGCATACAACACTCATTTTGTAAATCCTCACGGACTTCATGATGCAAATCATTACACAACAGCAGCCGACTTAGCTTTAATAACCCAATATGCAATGAAAAATGAAACATTTCGGAAAATCGTTGAAACTACAAGGTATGAAATAAAAACAACAAATAAAAAGGATGAACCAAGATATTTTACAACCTTAAATAAGTTGTTATATAATACAAGCAACAATCAAATTTATGTTAACGGTACATATATAAGCCCTTATTATGAATATGCAACCGGTGCAAAGACAGGCTACACCCCGGAAGCAGGTAACTGTTTAGTTGCAACTGCCGCAAAGGACGGTACTGAACTCATAGCGGTTACTATGAAGGGAATATCCCTTGAAATGTATCAAGATACCCATAATCTTTTTAATTATGGGTTTGAAGAATATCAAAATACTGTATTGATAAATAAAAACACATTTGTAAAAAATGTTAAAATTTCAAATGGTGATTCAAAGGAAATATCTGTAATAACAGAAACCGATTTAACTGCCCTTCTTGAAAAGGGTTCAATCGATAGTATTAAATCAAATGTTATAATGAATGATATAAATTTACCTATTGAAAAAAATGATGTGGTTGGAAAAATTGAATATACTCTAAACAATAAATTAATAGGCACAGTAAATTTAATATCTCCCATATCAGTTAAAAGCACAGATGTAGAAAGCCAAGGAAATATTTTTCTTACAATTGTTAAATTTATAGGTTACCTTATGTTATTTGCTGCAGTTTCAATATTGCTTTTGAAAATTTATAACGATGTCAGAATTAAAATCAACAAAAGAAAAAGACGCAGAAAATATAATAACTATTAAAAAATTCAGGTACATTGTACCTGAATTTTTTAATGTTGAGATATTCTTTTAATACTAACCCTCTGAGACTTTCCATTCATTAAAGGTGTGTCTCCCTCAGTACGTGGACATTAAATTACTGCTATAGCATCTATTTCTACGTTTGCATCCTTAGGAAGTCTTGCCACCTCAACGCATACTCTTGCCGGCTTAGTATCCTTAAATATTTCAGCATAAGCTTCGTTGATTAATCCGAATTGATTCATATTCTTAATAAAAACCGTGCATTTAACTACGTTTTCTAAACTTGCTCCTGCTTCCTCCAAAATAGCTTTTACATTCATAAGGGACATTCTTGTTTCTTCTTTAATATCATCCCCTTTGTATAGCTCTCCTGTTGCAGGATTAATGGGAAGCTGTCCTGAAACATAAATAGTATTACCTGCCTTTATTCCTTGTGAATAAGGACCTACTGCCGCAGGTGCATTGTTTGTGTGAATAACTTTATTCATACTTCCTCCTATTTCCAATTTTTTATACCATATTGTTCAACATCCAATGAATTGTTATCAAACCACAAGGATTCAAGGTCATAAATAACTCTTTCATCCTTATGAAAGATATGAACAATTATGTCATCTGTTTCTAATAAAATCCATCTTCCTGATTCAAAACCTTCCTTGTAATAAAAATCTATTCCTTCCAATGCTCCCTTTTCAATTACTTCATCTGCAATTGCAGCTGTTTGTTTTTCGTTATTACCGCTGCAAATAATGAAATAATCCGTTATGGAGCTTACTTTAGACACATCTAAAACAACAAAGTTATATGCTTTTTTATTATCGCAGGATTTTAAAATTGTTTCTATATTTTTTTGAACTGAACTCATTTTTCCTCCTTTAGGTAATTTAAAGTATTGACTGATTCTATATCAAGTTCTTGGTTTCTATTTTTAACATACTCAATAGTGCTTTCCAAGGATTTAATTATTGCTTCATCAATATTAATATATGCAGCTTCCCTTATTTCTTCAACACCTTCGTATTTTCTATGAGGCTCTATTTTATCTGCTATAAATATTATTTTTTCCAAAAGAGTCATATTTACTCTTCCGGTTGTATGATACATAATTGCATTTATTATGTCCTTATCATTTACATCGAATTTTATAATTGCAAGCTCAGCACTTTTCTTTGCATGTTTTAAATTATCTAAGCACCTGCATTTACCGCAGTCATGCAATAATCCTGCAATTTTTGCTTTTTCAACATCACAGTTATAAACCAAAGCAAGCTTTTCTGCCTCCTCCATTACAGCAATACTATGACGGAACAATTTATGTCCTACTTCTATTTCCAAATCTTTTATTATGTCTTCCAAATGCATTTTATACTCCACTGTCTTGTACGTAAAGTGTATCTCCCTATTTTAGAGGTGTGTCCCTCTTCAAGTACGGGGACATTCCTCTTGCCCGCAGAGAGTCACCCTATTTTAGAGGTGTGTCCCCCAAGTACAGGGACATTCCTCTAAGCTTACCCTCAAGGACTATCTATACTTAGAGGTGTGTCCCCCTACCTATTATACAAGTTATTTTTAATTATATATTGTTCAACTGTTTCAGGCAATAAATATTTTGCAGAAATTCCCGTCTTAAACCTTTCTCTTATGTTAGTTGAAGATATTTGAAGCATGGGTACCTGCAGCAGCTCTATATTGCCGCCATATTCCTTTTGTATCTCACTTATTTTATTATTAACATGATCAATACTGTTTCCAGGTCTTGATACAGCAATAAATGTGCATAGCTTTAGAATTTCTTCAGGCTCATACCAATTTGCCAAATCAATTACCGCATCGGTTCCTGTTATAAAGTAAAACTCTGTATTTGCATATATTTTTTGAAATTCTCTCAGGGTATTTAAAGTGTAACTTTTTTCAGTATTGTTTATTTCAAAGTCAGAAACTTTAAATTTATCATTTGACAGGACTGCCATATTAACCATTAATAATCTGTGAAACGAATCTGCCTTTAATCCATTTTTATGTGGAGGATTACCGGTTGGAACAAAAATAATTTCATCTAATTTATAAATATTTAATACTTCATTTGCAACAACCAAATGACCTAAGTGAATAGGGTCAAAAGAACCACCCATTATTCCCACTTTCCTCATATTCATTTTTCCCTTCTTTTTCTCATAAAAGTAAAAACTGATACAAATACAATTAAAATCAATGTAAATATATTTTCATATTGGTTTATGTCGTTAAACAGCAATTTGCTCATTGATAAACCTAAAATTCCTGAAAACATGTATGGAAAATATATTTTAATTTTGCTACCTTTAACTTCCTTTATTCTTTCAAGCATACTTTCTCTGCCTTGAAAATATCCATTCATAAAGCCATTGTAAGAAATAAACAATATGTATCCTGCTAATAAAACTATTGGCACAAAGGATAAATAATAACTTTTGTCTATGCAAAGCATTGCCGACATAGATACAAACAAAGGAGTAAGCACTACTTGAGTGAAGGAATCCCCTAATCCTGCTGATACCCCCATCATACCTTTTTTTATGTAGGAAATATTTGCATCTTCAAAGCTTTGATTATTTAATTTTCTCATTTCCTCCAATGCTATTATATAACCGTGAATTGGAGTTCCCATATTTGGCTCCGTGTTGAAAAATTCTGTATGATTGTGAATGGCATGTGCTATTTCATCTTTATTCTTATATAACTTTTTAAATATATTTTTCATGCTGTGGGCAAAAGCCAAACCCATAAGTCTTTCATAGCTGTAGCAAGAATGAGAATAATTCATCCATATAAACCACGAATAAACTAAATCTCTTTTATTAATAATGCCTGTGGTCTTATTTTTATTAAAAACTATCTTTTTATCATTTATAAATAATAAAATTAGTACTAATATAATAAACAATAAATATGCCCTTATTTGAAAGATTAAACCAAGTAAAAATAAAAATGTAAATATTAAATATTTATATTTGTTTTTTATTTTATACAAAATATTAAAAGCAGATAATACAATCAATATTATACCTGCATAATACAAAAAAACTCTTATGTTGTTAAAATTAATTAATTTATGTAATGTAAACATTAAAAAGATAGCCGTTAAAACAACCCCCAAACTCATTACATAAAGTAAAGCTTGAGGAAAAAGTCCGTCATAAATACTTATGTCAGGATGCTTATTTTCTTTGTATCTTTTTTCGTAAATATGTACAAAAATATTATTTATTTTTAATCTGTATTTCCAAATGAGTATTCCTAAATAACCAAAAGGGAAAGCAACAGAAGCTGCTTCAACATAGTTAAGTTTTAATACTATGGAAGCTGTTGCAGCCATTACAGCAGTCAAGCACTGGTCTCCTTTAAAGGAGCCACCCGTTGATACAAAATCAATATAAATAATATTTACAACCGCTCCTGCCAGCATTCCTGTTTGTACATCATTTAATATTATTCCGGTTATAAGTCCTGTAACTATTGGCCTGTAAATTGTATAGTAACCGATACCCATTGAAAGTGCAGTGCTGCTTGCTAAAAAATAAAATAAACTTAGTAAAAAATAATCAGAAAAAGTCATTTTAATTACCATTTATCACAACAGCCTTATCCTTAGGGAGCATTCTGATTTCCACATTAATATTTCGTTTTGATATATCCTTTAAAATATTTAGCTCTTCATCACTTAAATGAATGGAATTATAATATCTATTCCTTCCTTCTTTAGCCCCTACGCCGCCTATATTTATATTGTTTATATTTGTTCTTTCCGATAAAATTTTTACACCTTCAATACTTCTTAACAGTATAAGTATATTGTTTACCTTGTCCTCTTCATTTAAAAAAACTGCTGTTTCATCAATAGTTTTAACGTGAACCAAAATTCCTTCAGGTGCTGAGCTTTTTATAAGCTCACACATAAATTCATCATTAGCATATTCATCATCTGCAATTACAACTTCATTTGCTTTAAGATATGGTATCCAAGATACAACCACCTGTCCATGTAACAATCTATCGTCAATTCTTATAAAAACTTCCTTTTTCATTTCCACCTCAGTCTGTCAAAAACTTCTCGTTTACAAACACTATGCTTTTCTTTCCGTTTTTAATTATTTTTTCTGCAATTTCCGGTAAGCTGTAGGAGTCTCTGCTAATAGCTATGTCAATAAACAAAGGAAAGTTAATACCTGTAATATGATAAAAATTTCTGTTTTTCATTGCTCTGATTACAGCATTGTATGGACTTCCTCCATACATATCCGTAAATACAATAAGCTCGTCATCAGGAAGTTTTTTTACACTTTTTTCAACATTGTAAAGCAATGTTTCAAAACTGTCGCCCTGATTAAATGAAATACTTTGTGCATTTTCAACTTTACCGATAATTAGTTCAGAGCTTTTCAGTAATTCTTTACCAAAATCTCCATGTGTAACAATTAAAATATTTATCATAATTTCACCTCATTATTTATAATAACATAATTGAATATAATTTTCATCACTAATTTATTTTTTGCTCTTTCCAGCCATCTTTAGTTAAGTATACAAGATTGCAAAATCCTAAATCTTTGGCAAGCTCATACATATCATTAAATTTGCATGCAATGCCTTCTGTTGTATGAGCATCAGAATTAACTATAACAGGGATATTTCTTTCCCTTATCATCTTCAATATCAATGTTGAAGGATATTGTTCCTCAGTGTAATTTCTTGCTATTCCTCCGGTGTTTATTTCTATTGCAGAGCATGTATTTTTTATTACATTCAAACACTTTTTAACCGCTTCCCTATACCAGTCTTCTCTTTCATCAAATAAAATACTATTTTTGTTATTTTTATTTATCAAATCTATATGTCCTATTATGGGAGGATTGAATTTTTCTGCCATTTCAGAAATTGTTTCATAATATGTTTCAACTGCTTTCCTTGTGTTTCCTTCAAAGCTTTCATCAATACCTCTTAAAAGTTCATCAATATTATAATCAACAGTCCACATAGCACCATTTTTGAAAGTGCCCAGGTAATGAACAGAGCCAATATAATAATCAAGCCTTTCAATCAGTGACAAACATTCTTTGGTAAAACCTGCACCGGGAATATAATCTAACTCCATGCCAAGGAAAATTTCAATTTTGTCCTTGTATTTTTCCTTCAATGCATTAACAACTTCTATGTATTCTTCTATTTTATCATGTTTTATATTCCAGTAAGTTTCTTCACTAACAGGTCCATGGGATGAAATTCCCAATGAATTAAAATTATTTTTAATTGCTGCTAAAACCATTTCTTCAGGGCTGTTGTTCCCGTCACAATAAAAACTGTGAGTATGTAAATTAGTTAAATGCATAGTCGCCTCCTGTTTACATTTTAAATGAAGTTAACAAAATAGTAAAGAATTCTTTATTTTTTAATTCACTAATATATTTTTCAAACGTATATTAATATAAGGAAAATTTATTTAATGGAGGATAGCATGATTTATTCAAATAATAGAAATAATATGCCCCACTACGATTCTATGATAAACAATTATAATCCAATGGGCATAAATGATTACAAAGTTTCAAATAACAGCAGACTACAAATATCGAATACAATGCCTACAATACCGGGAATGGAAGACATGCTTGAACAAAGACCATTTATTCCGGATAGTGAAATGCCTTTAGAAATTGACGGAGATATGCCTGCACTTCCTCGAATGCCCGAAATGCCTACGATGCCTATGATGCCCGAAATGCCCGGTATGCCTATGATGCCTGGAATGCCTGGAATGCCTATGATGCCTGGTATGCCTAAGACGCCAGGTATGCCAAACGGTATGCCTATGATGCCCAGAATGCCTGGAATGCCTCCAGAGGATGGCAATGTATATCCATTAAGACCCGGAATGCCAACGACACCCGGTATGCCAACGATACCCGGTATGCCGACGACACCCGGTATGCCGACGATGCCTATGATGCCTGGAATGCCAGGTATGCCCGGAATTACCTGTGACCAGCTAA
>CAZCTI010000096.1:0-7665 GCA_964501385.1 uncultured Clostridia bacterium | reverse complement strand
CTTTCTATGGATTTAAGATCTTCTCTTAGCTTTTCTATATTGCTCGCTTGGTCAATTATCACAATATTTTCTTTGTGATGTTCAATAGAGCCGCACACCGGGCACATATCACCCTCTGCTAAAGATTCTCTCAATGTATAGGCTAAATTTTCAGTTTCTACTGCTTTTATATCATCCTTTAATATATTTATTGCCTCAAATAACTTAGCTTTTTCCTGTTCTTTATTACCAAGTTCCCTTTTAAGTGCTTCTGCTTTTTCTTGGCTTTTTTCTATTAAGGATGTATATTCCTTGTGTTTGTCCCACTTTTCTTTAGCATATGTAAGTTTTTCTTTCAAATCAAACAATGCATCCTGGTTTCCGGGACAATTGTCAATTAAATTTTGTAAATCATTTGTGGTATTTAGAAGCAACTTTTCTTTTTCATTTAGCAGTTTTGATAACCTTTCGCTGTTTACTCTTGCTTTTTCAATGTTTAAACTTGTTGATTTTATTTCTTTATCAATATTATTAATTTGCTTGTTTATTCCTTCGCCTTCATTTAATAGAACAAAACCTTCATTTACTTTATTTTTAAATTCTTCAGGTACCTTAAGTGTTTCTGCTTTGTTTTCTTTACTTGTAATTTCATTATTTAAATAAATTATATTTTGACTGCAAGTATTAATATTATTATTTGTTGAATTTAATTGTTCTGCAATTTTTTCAACATCTAAGGATAAGGTATTTTTATCAATAATCAACAAATCAAGTATTTTCTTTTCTTCAATTGCTTCTAATATTTGCTGTTCTTTAATTTTAAGTAATGGTAGTTCAGTGTCTTTTTTCTTTTTTGCTTCTTGGAAATTTGTTTCTGCTTGTTTTTTTTCCCCTTTGATTATTTCCGACTTTTGATTTAACTTTTCAATTTCTGATTTTACTGCTTCAATTTGTTTTAAGGTATTTTCATATCCGTCTACATAGGGTTTAACTTTTAAAGCACTTTCACCGGATTGTACTGTTTGTTTTTGTAGATTTATCGCCTCTTCCTTATCTTTTAAAGACTGTTCCTTGCTTTTAAGTTCTTTTAATTCATTTTGCAGCTGCCATAATTCTCTGCCTTCATTAAAAGCTTTTTCAATATGTGTTAGTTCTTCTCTAAAGGTAATAAGCTGCCCTTGAGTTTCCTTAAGTTTATTGTTTTTTTCCTTCAATATTTCATCGCTTACATCTTTATAGCTGTTAAGTTCACCTTCAAGTATATTTGACTTTTGATTTACTTCTTTTGTTTTAGTGTTTAGCTTATATGATAATTCATCCCCATATTTTTGAAGATTAAAAAGCCTTTCAAGCATTTCTCTTCTGTCTTTGCCTTCAAGCTTTAAAAATTCACTAAATTTACCTTGAGGTAAAACAACTGTCCTTGTAAAATCATCTAATTTAAGCCCTATTATTTCTTCGCATCGTTTTGTAACATTTCTCACTTTATCTTCTAAAACCTGCTCACCATTAGTTATATCAATAATTATTGCAGATTTTGTCAATACATTTCCTGTTTTATCCCTTTTAAACTCTCGTCCAACTTTGTAGTGCCTTACTTCTTTGTCTGTAATCTGAAATTCATAGCTTACTGACATTGAATTACAATTTGTGTTCATATAATTTGTGCTTTTTCTTGACACCTCTCCGTAAAGAGCAAGGGTTATACCGTCAAGTATTGTTGATTTTCCGCTGCCTGTAGGTCCAAATATGCCGAATAAACCTTTTTCTGTAAGGTTTACAAAGTTAACTTCCTGAACTTCAATAAAGCTGTTAAGTCCTTTTATTTTAAGATTAATTGGTCTCATATTCTTCCCCCTCGCTAAGAATTCCAAGGAGCAGGTCTATAAGCTCCTGCTGTGGTTCAACTTGTCTTTCTTTAATATAAAAATCCTTAAAAATTTCTTCAAATGATTTTTCAGAAAAACTGTTTAAATCAATTTCCTCTGTATTTTCCCCCTTAATAACAGGTGAAATTTCAAGAATATCCTTTTTGGCTGATTTCATCATTTTAATTTCATCTTCTCTTAAATATCTGTCAGTATTAATTTCAAGGTAAACCCAGCAATCCTTGTCCTTATTTTCTTCACACATATCTATTGCTTGTTCTATATTTTCACATTTCCATACCTCTATAGGCTTGTATATTTTAAAGTCAATTTCTTCAACGGTGCACTCTTCATTTGCCTTCACATCAACTATAAAAGCCTTTTTAATAAAATTTATTTCCTTCTTGCTGTAATGAATGGGTGAACCTGCATATCTTGCTCTTTTGTTTGTTCCCGGAACCAACTGAGGCTTGTGGATATGTCCTAATGCTACGTATTGAGCATTCTCGGGAAAGCATCCTCCATCAACTATAAAGCTGCCTCCAAGCTGGACATTTCTTTCAGAGCCTGCTTCTTCACTTCCCATGGCAAATAAGTGGGAAACTGCTATATTGATGGTATCGTCCCTGTATTTTTTGCTTAATGTATCAAAAAGTGTTTTAATTCTCTCACTGTATGTTTTAACTTTTTGTTCTTCTTCATCCATTGCATCATATAAAACTTCATTGAGTCTTTTTTCACTTGGATAGGGAACTGTTAAAATTACTGCCCTTTCTCCATTTATTTCTACCTCAACAAATCCTTCGCCTGAATCAACTACCTTGTGTGTGCCATACTCTCCTGTGTCAGCAATTGACTTAGGTGTTCCAAGCATTATGATTCCATGGTCTCGTGCCAAAGGCCCTGCCGCTACCAAGCGTTCCGGGTTGTCATGGTTTCCTGCAATCACCAATGTAATTCTTTCACCGTTTGATGAAAGTTTTTTTAATGTATCATAAAACATTTTTTCAGCTCTTGAAGGTGGATTGGCACTGTCATATATATCTCCTGCAATAATAACCATATCCACATTTTCTTCTTTAACTATTTCAATAAAGTCATTAAGAAATGCTTCCTGTTCATCCATTCGGCTAAAGCCTTCCAAGCTCTTGCCAAGATGCCAATCAGAAGTATGTAATATTCTCATGTGTATCTCCTTTTTCATATAATAACTATTTAATTATAACATATTTTCTTGTTTTAATATATTGAAAACTATTGTATAATAGCATTATTATTTACATTAACGGAGGACTAAATTGGAATATATTAATCCATTGGGAGAAGAAAAAATATCAAAGCTTTTACTAAAATTTTCATTGCCTGCAATTGTTGGTATGATGGTAAATGCATTATACAATGTTGTTGACAGAATTTATATAGGTAACAGCCCTGAACTTGGAACTAACGGTATAGCAGGAATAACTATAGGTTTCCCTATTATGATTATATCCTTAGCTATTGGGGTATTGTTTGGTGTGGGTGGAGCTACAAATTTTTCAATTAACTTAGGAAGGAAAAAATATGAAGAAGCAGAAAACTTTTTAGGCAATACTTTTTCTCTGCTAATATTATCAGGATTTCTCTTCATGATATTGGTGCAAATAAACTTAAAAAGCATCCTTCTTTTCTTTGGAGCCAGCGAAATAATTCTTCCATATTCTATGGAATATATGAGGATAATTATTTTTGGTGCACCCTTTCAAATAGTCAGTATCGGAATGAATCACTTTATACGTGCAGACGGAAATCCTAGATTAGCAATGTATACAATGTTTTTGGGAGCAGGAACTAATATTATTTTAGACCCCATATTTATATTTGTTTTCAAAATGGGTATGGCAGGTGCTGCTTGGGCAACTATTATTTCGCAGTTTTTTTCATTTATATGGGTTACTTCATATTTCATGGGAAAGCAAAGCAGAAATAAATTAAAACTAAAATTTATGAAGCTTAAATATATTTTAGTTAGTGGAATCATCATGTTGGGTATGCCTGGATTCTTATTACAATTAGCATCAAGTATACTAAATGCAACATTAAATAAAAACTTATTCATTTATGGAGGAGATATAGCTGTTTCCGGAATGGGAGTAATAAATAGCATTCAGACGCTTTTAGTTATGCCTATTATTGGGTTAAACCAAGGTGTACAGCCCATCATAAGCTTTAACTACGGTGCACAAAAAATTGACAGGGTTAAGGAAGCAATAAAATTGGCCATAAAGACTGCAACAATTATAGTTACTATTGGATTTATTATAACCAGGTTATACCCTGTACAATTAATATCCCTATTTAATAGAGACACGGATTTAATTAATTTTGGCCGCTCATCAATATTTGCTTGGTTTCTTGCATTTCCTGTAATTGGATTTCAAATTATAGGAGCAAATTTTTTTCAAGCAATTGGTAAACCAAAATCTGCAATGTTTTTAACACTTACAAGACAATTAATCTTGTTGATGCCTGCAATTATAATATTTCCAAAGTTCTTTGGTGTTGAGGGAATACTTTATGCAGCTCCATTTGCAGATATCCTATCATTTATGTTAACTGCCATTTTCTTTTATATAAATATAAAAAAATTATAATAACCCCCCTATAATCTTTCACAATAACAAAAATGGTTTTAATATAGGGATCATCTTAAAATGGTCCCTTATTTTCATTCTGAGAAATATATTGTAATAAAATTATTGACAGATAAATAATCATATAGTACTATTATGCTATACGATATATCGCGTCACATAATATGCTCAAAAGGAGTGATTATATGCCATATGATGGAAGCCCCATGACTGAAGCTATGTACTATGTATTATTAGCTTTAATGCATCCTAATCATGGTTATCAGCTTATGAATGAAATTGAAGAAATATCAAAAGGAAGAGTAAAAATGGGTCCCGGTACCTTGTACGGTGTTCTTACAAGACTGCAAAAAGATAAATTAATAATTGTTTTAATTGATGACGGAAGAAGAAAAACATATTCAATAACCGAAGATGGAATTGGAGCATTAAAAGTAGAATACGAAAGATTAATCAGTATGGTTGATGACGGCAAAATTATTAAGGAGGAATCCTAATGAGTAAATTAGTCAGAAAATTTAATTTGGGCAATCTGTGGGAATACGGCAAAAATGAAAGCTGGTATTCAGATATGGCTGCAAGAGGTCTACATTTGCAAAGTATTGGTGACTGGCTTGTTACATTTGAAAAAAGTGTGCCTAAAAAAACAAAATATAGAATTGAAATTTTAGAGGAAACCCCCAATCAAGAACAGTTAAGTATGTATAAGGAATATGGTTGGGAGTTAGTTACCAATAAAAAAATTTTTTACATATTTTCTTCCCCAGAAAAATTAAATGCACCAGAGCTTCAAACTGACCCTATGGAACAAAGCTTTACATTTAAAATGATTAAAAGAGAACTGAAAAAAAACTTAATAATTATCAGTATTGCTGTGCTTTCTATGTTAGCCCTTATTTATTTCCAATTTATATTGGATAGCGAGCCATATTTGAATTTAATAAGGCGAAGCACCATCACCACTATAATGTTGACAACTGGGTATATTTATATGTTATTTGAGTCAATAAGAGGATATTATGTAGTCAAAAAAATAAAAGATTCTTTGCAAAACGGCATACCCTTAAATCATAATCAAAAATGGAAGCTAAGTTATTTCTCGTCTTCTGTTGTTTATATATTATTGATAGTAATGGTTTTAACAACTATATTTATGCCACTTTACGAAGTTATTAAAACAGATTCATATACATCACCAAATGCTCTTGATAAACTTCCAACTATAAGAATATCTGATATTGAAGAAACTTCAATATATGATTACTGGCATAGTTTAGAATATGACTATAGTATTATAGCACCCATTCAATATAGAATATATGAAGGTGGTTACATAGATGGTGAAATTAAGGAAGATTTTAGCGGTGCCTATACATCCACAGGTATACACATCAGATATTATGAATTAGCCTTTAAAAGCATGGCTAAAGGGCTTATAAATGATTTAATCAATCGTTATTATCGTGAATATCACTATGAAGGTAAACTCATGGAAATAGAAAACAGCAAGTTTGACCAGCTATATGTCGCTCAAGGAGAAAATAAATTAATCTTCTTCTTAAGCTTTGATAATAAAGTAATTTATATTAAGTATAATGGTAATGAAGATGTTGAAAAAATTATATCATTGCTAGAACAAAAATATGAGCTATAAGTTAACCAACAGCTAAGTCATCCTGAGCGATAGCGAAAGATCTCAGTTTCAAAAGATGAGATTCTTCACCTGCGGTTCAGAATGACACGCTGCTTCGCGGCTTATTCGTAGCAATGACACTAACGTGATGGTTAGCCATAGCAAACAAAAACGGTGCATTTCTGCACCGTTTTATTATTTAAATTCTTTAATCAGTTTTTCAAATACAGGTAATGCTTTTATGCATTTTCCTGTATCCACGCAATAGGACAACCTTATGTGTGTTTTAGTTCCAAAGCCTGCTCCGGGAACAACTAACATATCATGTTCTTTTGCCTTCTGTGAAAATTCTTCGGAGTTTCCGTTTGGAGCTTCTATGAATAAATAAAATGCACCGTCTGGTTTTGCAACACTATAGCCCATTTCTGTCAATCCGTTATAAAGAATATCTCTGTTTTTCTTATAAACTTCTAAATTTGGTTTAACATCAATACATTTTTCAATTACAAGCTGGAAAAGTGTTGGAGCACAAACATATCCAAGTACCCTTGCAGCTCCTCCGACTGCAGCCATTACAGTAACACTATCTTCACATTTATCATTTACTAAAATATAACCTACACGTTCACCAGGCAATGATAACGATTTTGACCAGGAGTAGCAAATTATTGTATTATCATAATAATTTGGTACAAAAGGTACCTGTTCATCTGAGAATACCAATTCTCTGTAAGGTTCATCGGAAATAAGATAAATAGCATGGCCCACATACTCCTGCATTTCCTTAAGATAATCTGTCAGCTGTTTTATTTCTTCTTCTGTATACACAACTCCTGAAGGGTTATTAGGTGAATTTATTAATAGAGCCTTAGTATTTTTATTTACAGCTTTTTTAATTCCTTCTAAGTTAAGTCTCATATCATTGCGATTTGGAACCAAATTCATCTTTGCCCCTTGTCCTTCAATAAATACCTTATATTCAGGAAAATAAGGTGCTAATACTATAATCTCGTCCTCAGGAGCAGCTGTCAAAGCTTTGAAAACAATATTTAATGAAGCTGCTGCTCCACAAGTAATGAATAAATCATTCATTGAATAAGCTCTGTCATATCTTTTATTTAAGTTATCAGCAATTGCTCTTCTAAATCCAGCATGCCCTTGTGATGTTGAGTAGCCGTGATAAGACATAGGGTCATTATTTTTCACTATATCCAAAATAGCATCTTGCACTTCTTTTGGAGCCGGTACACTTGGATTTCCAAGACTAAAATCCAATACATTTTCTGCTCCGATTACTTCAGCTCTTTGTAATCCGTAGGCAAATAGTTCCCTGATAACAGATTTTTGTGTGCCTAATTTAATCATATCTTGTGATATCATATTTCATCCTCCAATAATTTATAATTTTCTCCTATATTTCCTATATTAGTATATTTTTTGATTAAAGTAAATAGTTTTGAGCCTAATACTGAGGGTACAATCCATACAGAATTTTAAACTAAACTCATTCCTATTTCCAAAGCTTTTAAATTTATATCCACTAACTTTTCTT
>CAZCTI010000095.1:0-7675 GCA_964501385.1 uncultured Clostridia bacterium | reverse complement strand
AGCAGAAGCACATATTATAAGTACAAGGATTATGTTTTTTCTCCTGATGAAAACCAAATAGGCAGAAAAGCTGTTATTTCAATGATGTTAAAACATGAAAAAGGAGTGCTTTCAAACGTTTTAAATTACTTATCTCAAGAACATGCAAATATTCTTACTATTAATCAAAGTATTCCTATTAACGGGAAAGCATCAGTCAATGTATCATTAGATATATCAGATTTAAGCAAATCAATTGATGATGTAATATTTGAGATGAAAAAAATAAAAGGTGCAACTTCAGTTAAATTATTATCTGTTGAATAGGTGAGATTATGTATGGGTTGGTGTTGGAGGGCGGAGGTGCCAAGGGTGCATATCATGTAGGTGCCTATAAAGCCATAAAAGAATTAAATATAGAAATCGGGGGAATTGCAGGAACTTCTATTGGAGCCATTAATGGTGCAATAATGGTTCAAGGGGACTATGACTTATTGGAAAAAATATGGTACAGTATTAATTCTTATGAATTGTTTGACCTTGACGAGAAACTTCTTGAAGATTTAAAAAATTTCAATCTTCAGGAAGTTAATTTTTCCTATCTTTTGCATCAGTCAAAAGAAATCCTTGCAAATCGTGGTTTGGACACATCAAAAATAAGGGAATTGTTCGATACTTATATTGATGAGGATAAAATTCATAACTCTAATATTGATTTTGGCATAGTTACTGTTAACTTAACCGACAAAAAACCTATGGAGCTTATGAAGGAAGATATTCCAAAGGGAAAATTAGTTGATTTTTTGATTGCAAGTGCAAATCTTCCCGCATTCAGAATTGAAGAAGTGGATGGGAAGAAATATTTGGACGGAGGATTTTATAATAATCTTCCCATAGATATTCTTGCAAACAAAGGGTACAAAGATATAATTGCCGTAAGAACCATGGCTATGGGTATTGTCAGGAAAATTAAAGCTAAAAATATAAATATAACATATATACAGCCTGTGGAAAGCCTTGGCTCAATGCTTGGGTCGTTGGATTTTAACAGAGAACGTGCTGAGGGATATATTAAGCTTGGCTATTATGATGCCATGAAGGTGTTTAAGAAGCTTAAAGGCCACAAATATTACATAACTCCTTTTGAAGGAAATTTTATAAATAAATTGGTGGATTTTTATAACGAATATAATGAGAAGCTGATTAATATAGGAAATTTTTTAGGTTATGAAGGTATATGCTGTGATAGAATGTTTTTTGAAAAGGTTCTGCCTAGATTAGAAACAGTGTTGGATATGAGAGATAAAAGTGATTATCAGGATATTTGCATAAGGTTTTTTGAAAATGTTGCTGAAAGATATGAGGTTGAAAGGTTTAAAATATACAGAGCTGAGGAATTTTTTAATTTAGTAATTGAAAAATTCAGAGAAAATCCAACCGTGTTTATAAAAAATGTACCTAATTTTGTGAAGCATAACAGAATATTATCATTAGCCGTTAAGGATGATTTGGTAATTGAAATATTTGCGGAATTGTTTTTGTAAGCGATAGTGTCTAGTATTGTCATCTTGAGCGTAAGCGAAGGATCTCATCTTTTAAGGTATGAGATTCTTCATTGCATTCAGAATGACAAGAGCTTAGTCTTCGAAATAATATTATAAATAGCAATGACATAAAAATGAGCACATAGGTGCTCATTTTTTGAGGAAATAATCAATTATCCCGTCTGCGATTTTTTCTGCCATTGAATTTTGAAAGCTAATATTATGAATGTTCATTTCTTCTGTAGGGTTTGACATAAACCCAATTTCTATCAATGCGGCCGGTGTGTTCGTTTCCCTTAATACTTCATAATTTCTATCCAATATACCGTCTCTGTACACACCGTTTATGGTTATTGCATTCAAATAAATTGCTTCAGCTAAGTTGTAGCCGTAGGAGGGCTCCTTGTAATTTATTGTGTTGTAATAGGTCGACAAACCAAAATAGTTGCTGTTGTTTAATGAATTGTGATGAATTGAAAGAAGTATGTCCGCCCCTAACTTATCTGCTGATTTGCCTCTTTCTTTGTTGGAAATATATGTATCCTTTGTTCTTGTCATATAAACCGAGGCACCGGCTTTATTAAGAATATCTTTCAAATTGTAGGCAACATCAAGGTTTATATGCTTTTCAAATTTACCGGAAAAACTTGTTGCTCCCGGATCATGTCCTCCGTGTCCCGGGTCAAGGAGAATTACTTTGCCGGCTAAGGGCGGAGTTTCCTTCAAATAATAGCTGTTACACCAACCTACATATCCGTTTTGTGTTATCAACTTATCCCAGCCATTTTCAGATGCAATTACTCGTACTATTTCCCCATTTTTTAGTGTGGTGATTTTTTTGTGTTCAATTGAAGGACCTGTCCTTAAATTCAAGTTGTCTGTAGTTTTTTTGTAAATTTTTTGTTCGTCATTATGGATGTTTATATCATGGGTTACAAGCCAACCAGCCACATAGCCGTAACTTTTGTCTTTAAGCTTTATTTTATACCACCCGTTTTCCTCCCCAACAACTTCAAAAGAATCATCCTTATTGCCCTGTTCTAACACCTTGCTGCTTAATGAAGCACTGCTTCTTATATTAATTTTATCATACAATAAATAAATTTTTTCTGATTGTTTGTACTCAATATCTGTTAACCAGCTTGCTATGTAATATTCACTTCCTTTATATTCGATTATATGCCAGCTGTGATATGTGTCTATGTATGCTGCCTTAGTATGGGGTAACAGTTGTCCCACCTGTTTAGAGCCTGTTGCAGGTGATGTTCTTATGTTAATATTATAATCAGTATTGTTTACAATGTATTTTTCGGAGGAAACCGTAATAAAGGATTTTTCAATCCATCCGGTTATTTCTTTTTCTGTTTTAACTTTGCACCATTCATTATTATTTTCAAGAATTTCAACCTTGGAGCTCATTTTTAAATTTTCTTTTATTTCAGAGTCAAGACTCGGGTTTTTATAAAGGGGAATGTCTGATATATTTGTATAACCGGTTGAGCCGTAAGCATATACATTAATAAAAAGTAAAATTATAATTATTAATATACTTTTTTTCATTTTTTCTCCTTTCTTTTTGTCATTCTGAACACAGTGAAGAATCTAATCTTTAAACATGAGATCCTTCGCTTCGCTCAGGATGACAAAGCGAAAAACTTTCGTTTGCCTTGGTGTGGCTAAAACGTAATAGTTTAAGCATTACTACAATTGTACCATATTTCGACAAAAATTCCATTACAGTTACATTACATGAAAAGAAAGGTTTAAAAAAATTAAACTTGATACTCAATGGAAAGTTTTATATAATGAGTTTAATCGAGAGGAGTGGAATTAAATGAGAATATATAACACGCTATCTAAGACAATTGAAGATTTTAAACCTATAGATGAAAATTTAGTAAAAATGTATACTTGCGGACCTACTGTATATAACTTTGCTCATTTAGGCAATTTAAGAATGTATATTCATGAGGATGTTTTTGAAAAAACTCTGAGGTATTTAGGATACAATGTTAAAAGGGTAATGAATATTACGGATGTAGGTCATTTGGAATCAGATGCAGATGAAGGCGAAGATAAAATGCTTAAAGGTGCAAAAAGAGAAAATAAAACTGTGTGGGAAATTGCACAATATTATACGGATGCATTTTTTGAAGATATAGAAAAACTTAATATAAAGAAGCCTGATGTGGTAGCAAAAGCAACAGACTATATCGATGAATACATAGAATTTATAAAGGGATTGGAAGAAAAGGGTTATACATATGTTGCTAATGGCAATGTTTATTTTGACATAACAAAGGTCAAGGACTATACAAAGCTATCGGGAATGGATTTAGACAGTCTTAAAGTTGCTTCAAGGGATGATGTTGAATTAGATATTCACAAGAAAAATCCTCAAGACTTTGTGCTGTGGTTTACTAAATCCAAATTTGAAAATCAAGCAATGAAATGGGATTCTCCATGGGGTGTTGGTTATCCGGGATGGCATATAGAATGTTCTGTAATAAGCCTTAAAAATTTAGGGGAGCAAATGGATATTCACTGTGGAGGAGTAGACCATATTCCGGTGCATCATACTAATGAAATAGCCCAGACAGAAAGCTACACGGGCAAGGACTGGGTAAAATATTGGTGGCATGGTGAGTTTTTAATTGATAATGACGGAAAAATGAGTAAATCAAGCGGAGAATTTTTAACTCTTTCTCTATTAATAAAGAAAGGTTACAATCCTTTGACTTACAGATATTTCGTATTAAATTCACATTACAGAAAACAACTAAGCTTTTCATTTGATTCGATTGCTTCTGCTGAAAATGCATATAGTAAACTTAAAAGCAGAATTAAATTTATTAAAAATAATGCGGATGGGAATGTTAGTGAAAACACTGAAGCATTTAGTAATTTCAAAAAAGATTTCGAGAATTGCTTAAGGGATGACTTAAATACTGCAAATGCCATTACTGTTTTGTATGAAGTGCTTAAGTCAGACAACTTAAATAACAATGAAAAGATAAGCCTGGTTGAAGATTTTGATAAGGTTTTGTCTTTAAATCTGTTATTAGAAGAAGAAAATGATGTTCATGAGGATTTAGCTGCATATATAGATGAAATGATTGAAAAAAGACAGGAAGCAAAGAAAAACAAGAATTTTGCTTTAGCTGACCAAATAAGAGCAGAACTTTTAGAACAGGGTATTATGTTAGAGGACACAAGACAGGGTGTAAATTGGAAGAAAATAAATTAATTAAAGATGAAATATTTAATAAAATAAGTGGAAAAATAGAAAACAATCATTTGTATTCACCTGCACAATTAGCATATGCAGGTGATGCGGTTTATGAGCTGCTGGTGAGAAGCTATGTCTTAAATAATCATGATATTAGCGTCAATAAAATGCATAGGCTCACTGTTAAATTTGTAAAAGCACAGGCACAGGCTAAAATTGTAAGTAAGCTGATAGATGAGCTTTCTGAAGAAGAAAAAAAAATTGTAAAGAGAGGAAGAAACGCCAAGGTTACTTCTTCTCCTAAAAATGTTGATTTTATGGATTACAGATATGCAACGGGATTTGAAGCATTGTTTGGATATTTATTTTTGAATAATAATATTGACAGGTTAATGTATATTTTTGATAAAATTGTTGAGATAATTATAGAAAAGGATGATAAAAATTGAGAATAATAGAAGGAAGAAATCCGGTAATTGAAGCACTGAGGAGCGATGCTCAAATTGATACCATATTAATAAACAAAGAATCCGCACAAGGTTCTCTTAATAAAATTTTTGAGTTAGCAAAAGAAAAGAATATACTTATAAAAAATGTAGATAAGGCACTTCTTGACAGATTAAGTGAAAATAAAAGACATCAAGGTGTTATAGCTGAGGCTATGGAATACGAATATAAGGATATTGATGATATTTTAAATTATGCCAAGGAAAAAAACGAAAAGCCTTTTGTGTTAATTCTTGATGAAATAACGGATGTTCACAATTTGGGTTCTATTATTCGTTCCGCTGAATGCTTGGGAGCCCATGGTGTTATAATTCCCAAAAGAAGAGCTGCCCAAATAAATGGTGTTGCTGCAAAATCCTCAGCCGGTGCCATAGAATACCTTCCTGTTTGCAGAGTTACCAATATCAGTGATACCTTGGAGGAATTAAAGAAAAAAGGTCTTTGGATTTACGGGGCTGATATGAGCGGCGAGAAATATATTTATGAAGAAAAGTTTGATGTTCCCGTAGGCTTGGTTATAGGAAGCGAAGGCTTTGGCATAGGTAGATTGGTTAAAGAAAAATGTGACATATTGGTTAAAATTCCTATGAAGGGTAATATCAATTCTTTAAATGCTTCTAATGCTGCTTCAATAATAATATATGAAATAATGAAGCAAAGGACATTTTAGGAATGGCAAGGACAAAAAAAGAGTACCTTTTTATAGATGGATACAATATTATAAATCAATGGCAGTATTACAGGGATGTTTCCGGTAATATAGAAAACTCAAGAAATAAGCTTCTTGAGCTTTTAGTTGAATACCAAGCTTACAAAGGATTAAAAGTAGTTGTTGTATTTGATGCTCATTTGGTGAAGGGGAGTCAAGAAAAGAAAGAACTGCTATCTGGAGTGGAAGTTATATACACCAAGGAGCATGAAACAGCAGACAGCTATATTGAAAAACAACTTGATAAAATAGGCAGGTATGAAAAAGTACAGGTTGCAACTTCTGACAGGGCAATTCAGCAAATTGTTTTGGCAAGAGGTGGGACACGCATCACTGCTCATGAATTGATTCTTGAACTTGAAAATACCAAAAAAGATATTAGGACCAAGACTGATAAACCGCGTCAAAAAGGGACGAACATAGACCAGATATTAGACATTGAAACATTAAATAAACTTAATAAGTTTAGAAGAAACAATAATTTATGAAAAAGCACCACCATAAACGAATATGTTCTGCTTTGTCATCCTGAGCGAAAGCGAAGGATCTAATCTTTTATGAGATTCTTCAGGCTAAAGCCTTCAGAATGACACAACATTATGTTTATTCAAAATAATGACATTAACGTTAGAGGTATTCATATCTGTGACAATAAATTTTCCTATTGATTTATTTTCCCATTGTTGGTATAATAAAACTTGCTAACAACAAGGGTTTGACAGTATGCTTATGTAGCTCAGGAGGTAGAGCACTTCCTTGGTAAGGAAGAGGTCGGCAGTTCGAGTCTGCTCGTAAGCTCCAAATTGTTTTTAAAATTTAAATCTGGGAGGGATTGATAATGGCAAAGCAAAAATTTGAACGAACCAAGCCGCATGTAAACATTGGCACAATAGGACATGTTGACCACGGCAAAACAACTTTAACAGCAGCAATAACGTTGGTATTGAACAAAAGATACGGGACCGGAGAATTTATAGCATTCGATCATATTGACAAAGCTCCGGAGGAAAGAGAAAGAGGAATTACTATTTCAACATCTCACGTTGAATATGAAACTCCAAACAGACATTATGCACACGTTGACTGCCCGGGCCATGCTGACTATGTAAAAAATATGATTACAGGTGCAGCTCAAATGGACGGTGCTATATTGGTTGTATCAGCAGCTGACGGTCCTATGCCTCAGACAAGAGAGCATATTCTTCTTGCAAGACAGGTTGGGGTACCTCAATTAGTAGTATTTCTAAACAAAGCAGATATGGTTGATGATGATGAATTAATCGAATTAGTTGAAATGGAAGTAAGAGAACTACTTTCTGAGTATGAGTTTGACGGAGATAATATTCCAATAATAGTAGGCTCAGCATTAAGAGCATTAGAAGACCCCGACAGCAAATGGGGCGATAAAATTCTTGAATTGATGCAAGCAGTGGATGATACTGTTCCAACTCCTGCAAGAGCTATAGACAAGCCATTCTTGATGCCTGTTGAAGACGTATTTTCGATTACGGGAAGAGGAACGGTTGCAACCGGAAGAGTTGAAAGAGGAGTATTAAAAGTTCAGGATAAAGTTCAAATAGTTGGATTAAATGATGAACCAAGGGAAGTTGTATGTACCGGAGTTGAAATGTTCAAGAAATTGCTTGATCAGGCACAAGCAGGAGATAATATAGGAGCTCTTTTAAGAGGAGTTCAAAGACATGAAAT
>CAZCTI010000094.1:0-7685 GCA_964501385.1 uncultured Clostridia bacterium | reverse complement strand
AGTAAATATTATTCACTTTTTTTACAATTCTTATTAATGCATGTAGGTTTGTTGTTTTTTAAAACCATCAATTCCCCGCAATTTGGGCATTTTTTATCTGTCGGTTCAAACCATGAAATATATTTGCATTCCGGATAATTGGAGCATCCAAAAAATCTACGTCCTGCTTTTGAATACTTAATTGCAACTTTACTGCTACATCGCGGACAATTTACATCCAGTGTTTTTACAATAGGTTTTGTATTCTTACATTTAGGATAGTTGGAGCATGCTAAAAATTCTCCAAATCTTCCTTTTCTTTTGAGCATTTTAGAGCCGCAGTTTTCACATACTTCATTAGTTTCCTCAACTGCTTCTTTACCGTTCAATGGTTTTGTGTTCTTACACTGAGGGTAATTGGGGCAGGCTAGAAATTTCCCGTATCTGCCACTTTTAATTACCATAAATTCTCCGCAGTTTTCACACTTTACATCACTTACCTCATCTTTTATTTCAATTTCTTCCATTTCTTTTTCGGCTATATTGAGTTCCGTTTTAAAACCCTGGTAAAAGTCTGAAATTACACTGCGCCAATTAGAATTACCGTTTGCAACATCATCTAAGTGATTTTCTAATTCAGCAGTAAACTTTTCATCAACAATTTTAGAAAAGTATTTCTCCATCATTTCAGTAACCAAAAAACCCATATCAGTAGGAAAAAGGTATCCTTTCTCCTTAGCAACATATTCTCTTCCGGTAATTGTGGTTATGGTAGGAGCATATGTGCTTGGTCTTCCTATCCCCTTTTCCTCTAAATCCTTTATTAAGCTTGCCTCGGTATAACGGGCAGGAGGCTGCGTAAAATGCTGCTGAGGGTCCACTTTTGATATTTCTAAATTTTCGTTTATTTCCATTTCAGGAAACAGTTTATCATCTTTTTCATCTGTATATTTATATACAGCTTTAAACCCGTCAAAGGCAAGAATTTTTCCGCTGCTTTCAAAGATATTATCATTATTATTAAATAAAACCTTAGTAACATCATATTCTGCATCTTGCATCTGACAAGCAACAAATCTTTTCCAAATCAAATTGTATAATTTGTATTGCTCGGAAGTCAAGCTGTCCTTAAGCATTTCAGGACTACGCAATAAAGAAGTAGGTCTTATTGCTTCATGGGCATCTTGTACTTTATTTTCATTTTTCTTTGCTTTTGTATATACTCTATATTTGTAATATTTCTCGCCATAATTAGATAAAATATAATCCTTTGCATTATTCACTGCTTCATCGGATAGTCTGAAAGAATCGGTCCTTATATATGTTACAAGACCAACGCTTCCTTCACCTTTGACATTTACTCCTTCATAAAGCTGTTGGGCAACCATCATTGTTTTTCTTGATGTAAAATTAAGCCTTCTGTTTGCTTCCTGCTGCAGAGAGCTTGTTGTAAATGGCGGACTTGGCTTTGAGTAACTCTTGGATTTATCAATCTTTTCCACAGTAATTTTTTCTTTATCAATACTATCAAGTATTTTATTTATTTCATCTTGATTTTTTATTTTAACTTTCTGTAGTTTATCATTTTCATAAAAACCAACATATTTAGCAATGAATTTTTTCCTTGATTTTTTGATTTCAAGTTCAAGAGTCCAATATTCTTCAGACTTAAAATCCATTATTTCACGTTCTTTGTCTATAATAAGTTTAAGTGCCACTGATTGAACTCTTCCTGCACTTAAACCTTTCCTGATTTTCTTCCACAACAGAGGGCTTATATTATATCCTACCAATCTGTCAAGTACACGTCTTGCTTGCTGGGCATCAACTAAATCAAAATTGATTTTACGTGGGTTTTTACTGGCATTATTAATTGCATCCTTTGTAATTTCATTGAACACAACCCTTATTTCCTTATTTTCATCCAAATTTAAAATTTTAGCTAAATGCCAAGATATAGCCTCCCCTTCCCGGTCAGGGTCTGTTGCAAGAAATACATTGTCAGCTTTTTTTGCTTCTTTTTTTAGCTCCTTAATTACGTCTCCCTTGCCACGTATTGTAATATAATTTGGCTCAAAATTATTATCTATGTCTATACCTATTTTACTTTTTGGTAAATCTCGCACATGACCTACAGAAGCTTTAACAGTATAATTTTTCCCTAAGAATTTACCTATGGTTTTTGCTTTTGCAGGAGATTCCACTATAAACAAGTTTTTCATCTTTCCTCCATACAGTCGTATGATTTTCAACTAATGTTTTACTCACCTTATAATACAATTTTTTATTTGTCAATAGCTTATAATTTTCAATATAAAAAAAGAAATCCTAAAAAACAACAACTTGACATTTTTTAATAATTTACAACAAAAATTTTTATGTAACATTAATTTTGATTTCAATGAATTTCTATCATTAAAAATGTTACATCATCCATTAAATTATCTTGTCCTATTTTTTGAAGAAAATGCTCCTTAATTGCTGTATATAATGTTGATGCTTTCATATTATAATTTTGAATTAAAAAGTCTTTTAGGTCCTCTTGGTTAAAAATAATGCCTTTAGCACTTTTAACTTCAACCAAACCATCAGTATATAAAAGTAGTTTATCGCCTTGGTCTAATTGAATGCTGATATCTTTAAAATATGGCATGAAGAAATCTCCAAGTTTACATATGGGAAACCCTTCAGTTTCCATTTCCAATATTTCTCCGGAATTTTTAATTATCATCGGAGGTACATTAATTCCACCGGAAGCATATGTAAAACTTCGTTTCTTTGTATTATATATGCCATAAAGCATTACAAGGTATGTTTCAATTTTATAATTTGTCACATTAAGGTAGTAGCTCTGTTGGCACTGTCATTTACTATAAAAAAATCTGCCATTCCTTTAAAGCTCAATGTATGAAATGTATCAAGAAAACCCATTACAAAAAAGGAGCAAGCAAGCATCATTATTCGCAAGCTTCCTGATTGATCATATATGTAATATGTTAATATAAATATTGAAAATGATGCAAATATACTTAAAAATTCAAATAAATTATGCCATGTTAAATATGTCGCAATAGACATAATTTGTGTAAAAAAATTATTAAATAATGCTGTAATAACAAATAGTGCCAAGGATATTACAGTAATAAGTATAATTTCATTATAAGTATTTATCTTCTTCTTAGATTCCATAATATCCCCCTTATTATGATGAGCTGAAGAAATACTCTACTAAATTTCGTCGTTTGGTGTTATATATTAATTATAGTATATACTTAACATATATTCCAGTAATATTTTTTAATTAAAAAAGCTATACCAATCGGTATAGCTCTTTACTGCTGTAATTATTTTGATTCTAAAGCATTTTTAACTGCTGCTTTAATACCATCACTTGTATAGGTAGCTCCTGAAACACCATCAATTTCTGTTGAATCTGCTTCTGCTATTTTAGCAGGAAGTTCATCAATTGCCATTGAGCCTATTCCTTCTGT
Source organism: uncultured Clostridia bacterium (assembly GCA_964501385.1). GTDB lineage: Bacteria > Bacillota > Clostridia > Tissierellales > Sedimentibacteraceae > Sedimentibacter. The sequence goes on along the minus strand of CAZCTI010000094.1, from coordinate 4,215 downwards.
TTCATCTTCACCGACTGCTTCAACTGAAATTATATCATCTCCACTTACCACAACAGTAACCGTAACATCTCCGCCAAAACCTTCAGCTGTTCCTGTCAATGTTTGACTTTCAGAACCGGAACCACCTTTATTTGCTAAAGCATTTTTAACGGCTGCTTTAATACCATCACTTGTATATGTAGCTCCTGAAACACCATCAACTTCTGTTGAATCTGATTCTGCTATTTTAGCAGGAAGTTCATCAATCGCTCTTGAGCCTATTCCTTCTGTTTCATCTTCACCAATTGCTTCAACTGAAATTATATCATCACCTTCAACAACTACAGTAACAGTAATATCTCCTCCAAAACCTTCTGCAGTTCCTGTCAATGTCTCTGGAGCTGATGGAGTGTCTGTTCCGCCCATATTATTTGCTAATGTCAAAAATCCAAATGACAATGCAAACACTACAACAATAATTAATACCTTTTTCATTGTTTCCTCCTATTGCTATACCCTATGTAAGGGTTATAAAAATGTTTTTTTACATAACATTAGAAATTATACAATATTTAATAAGTTCTGTAAAGATGATTTTAATTAAATCTTAAAAGCTATAATTATATTAAAACATCCCTTTTTATTTCTAAAAAAGGATGTTTTGAAATTAACATTTTTCTATAAAACCCATACTGTAAAAGCAGTTGTTTGAGGCGGTATACTCATTGTCATAAAATCTGCATGCTCAACTCTAACCATTTGACCTGGTTTTAAATCCCTAAACCTTATTCTGTTTCCCCTCCTGTCGAAAAAATCTGTAGAATTATCTACTACAAAACGCATTTGACTCATCATATCATTTGAGTTTCCGGTTACAAAAAAATTATTATTTCTGTCAATTTCCATAATTCTATCTTCAACTATATTAGGAAATACAGGTAATGGATTTACATGTTCTCTCACAACCGTTATCATAAATGCCCTCGATTGAGGTGGTATACTTCTTGTCATTGCAGCTGAAAAGCTTGCATCTACAACATTACCAACACTTAAATCCCTTACGCTTATTCTTCTTCCTCTTTTGTTTCTTATAATTGTATTTCTGTCAACCACTAATCTTACAAGCTCCATATTAATCATATTAAAATCACCTAATACTCCATAGGAAATTGTTACAAAACTTGTTCTGTTTTCGTGAAATATTTCTTCTATTACAGCATCTTCCACATTAATTGCCATATTTCTTCCCATAAATTGAACAAAATCATTTATTAAGAAATTATCCATCAATAAACCTCACTTTCATATATATGTCTATATATACTTATATATATTCATAAAATCTTCTATTGTTCTGAATTTTGTCCTATAATTAAATAAATTAATTTTATTGTAGAATGTTTGATTTTACTTAATTTTAATTTTTGGGCAATACTAATAGTATAATTTTTAGATTGGAGAAATTAATATGGTCGGTGTTTTATTTGCGTTGGTGGCAGGGTTGTTAATGAGTGTTCAAGGTGTTTTTAACACACGTGTAATGGATTCATCAAATATGTGGGCTACAAACAGTTGGGTTCAGTTAACAGCTTTTATGGTAAGTATAAGTATTTGGTTTTTTAACGGCAAAGAAGATTTGTTTTCAGTGTTTAGTGTAAGCAATAAATTATACTTATTTGGCGGTGTCATAGGTGCATTTATTACATTTACAGTAATTAAAAGTATATCGGATTTAGGACCTATTTATGCTACAATGATAATATTATTGGCACAGCTTGGGGTTTCCTGTATTATTGAAGTTTTTGGTTTGTTCGGTACAGAAAAATTGTACTTTGAATGGAGTAAAATAGCTGGTTTAGCTCTCATGATTGCAGGAATAATTGTATTTAAAAAATAGGATATCTATGTTTATGTGTTAATCACAGTGCTATAAAACCAGCACAACATTTCCGTGCTGGTTTCTTTAGTGCCAGTAAGTTTCTCCATCATTGTTAAACAAACTACTTTGGAACAGGGGTTATAATATTGAAGCTTTGATTTATTGTATCTCTCAATTGTAAAAATATATTCCATTTGTTAATATCTCCGTTTATTTTAATTTTTGAACTATCAGGATTTTTATTAGTTGTTGCAAGATCATAAAGAATATCTTTTGGCATAATGACTGTAACAGCTGCATCTTCATCTAATTTATCATTTAAATATCTAAATATTCCTCGTCTAACCTCCGTTAATGCTGATTCTTTTCTGTCTGTAATAATAAAATTAATTTTATAGTTTAAATCTCCAGCATTAAATCCATCTAATCGAATACTTAGCAAATATAAAACATCTTTTAAAGGTAAATTATTTAATACAGCTTCTGAAATAAACGAACCTGTTATGGGAATAATGCCATACCGTAGCTCCTGTGCTCCCATTAAATAAACATTTCTCCATGGACCTGATTCTGCAATATATCCCAATTGTTCTAATGCATCAGCACATAATAATTTTGCGTCTTTATTACTTGGATTAGCATAAATTACTTGTTTCGTAACCTCTGCTACCCATTGATATTCTCCATCCTCAAAGGATTTTTTTGCTTTATTTAGAATCAGGCTTTCTCCACCCATATATTCAACATATTTTTTCGCTGATTCTTCTGGAAATAGCTTATTCAAATCCACTGGATTACCGTTATACCAACCCAAATACCTTTGATAAACTGCTTTTGCATTATGATTGACTGTTCCATAAAATTCACTATTGTACCATTCATCAGACAGACTATTCGGTAGTTTAACAATCCTTCCAACCTCTTCAATGGTATGTCCTTTGTTAATCAACCTTAATGTTTGGTCATTTATATATTGATATACATCTCTTTGTTTTTCCAAATAATCAATGCATAATTCATTACCAAAACGAGGCCAATTATGAACTCCAAATACAGAAGTAAGAGTATTACCCCATAAATTAATTGCATTTTGTATACTATTTGCCCAAGCTACAGCATCTCTAACCTTTGCACCTCTTAAAGTATATAAATTATGAATAGTAGCATTACAATCTTCTGCAATACATAAGGAATGTTCGCTTGATATATAAATAAACATTTCAGCAGGAGCTTCAGTATCTAAAGCTAAAAGAAATTCTAAATCTACACCATCTACTACTTTTTTTACATATACCTCATTAATTTCTATAACATCTTGTGAGAAAGTAACTGTACCAACTGAAGTACCCTTTCCAATACCATTGTCTATTCTGCCTTTCTCATCTTGAGGCAATTCCACACCATACATGTATATGCCTCTACGAGCCATTGCAACGCCTGCATTAACATTCTCTTCTAATGCTGAATAAGTAAAATTCTTAGGAACATAAACGTTAACTTTATCATTAACATTATTACTCAGGACACCTAAAACTCCACCATAATGATCTTCATGTGAATGAGTAATTATTACTGCACTAACAGGAATAACTCCAAAATAATCATTTACAAATTGTAAGGCAGCTTCTGCCGTTTCTTTTGAGCTCAAGCAATCAATGACAATCCAACCCGTATTACCTTTAATAAATGTCATATTTGCTAAATCAAAACCTCTTACTTGGTATATGTTATCAGTAACTTTAAACAGCCCTGTATTTAAGTTTAGATTACCTTGTATCCAAAGTTTTGGATTAACCGTGTAAGGTATATAGTCATTAAATAAAAAGTCGTATCTTTTCAGGTTCCATACAGGAATTAAAGTATCTCCTTTAATTAAAGGCAAGTTTGCATCAACAAGTTTGCCGGTTTTTGTTAAGTTATTTTCTTCTTCTACTTTACTCCAATTTATTGTATTGTATGTTTCTTGGTTTCTGATGCTTGTTTCATATGTCTCATTTTTTCTTAAACTATTTATTATTTTTTCCTGACCTCTATCATTATTATTCATCATGGAAACCTCCAATCAACTTTCTTATAATAATTTATGCGGTGATTAGATATATAATATCTAATAATAACAAATACTTCTATAAGCTAAATATGAAACTAATAATTCAAGTTCAGTTTAAACTTAATTCAAAATCAATCACTTGAAACCCAAGATTTATAAAGTAATTCAACTAATTTTTCTATATTTAGAATTCGTCCACAATCAAAAAATCCTTCAGATTTGAAGGATTTTTTCACTGTTTTTTTCAATTTGGTATGGAGGCGGTGGGAGTCGAACCCACGTCCGAAAATATTTCCACAAGACTTTC
>CAZCTI010000093.1:0-7738 GCA_964501385.1 uncultured Clostridia bacterium | reverse complement strand
GATGTTCTTTACACATATGCAAGATTTTTAGAAAGTAACCTAACAATTATGAATTTTGAGAAAGCCTTTAATGAAAGGCTATAAAGGAAGGGGGACACACCTCTACAATTGGGGAAAGCCCCTGCTGGTAAGTGGAATGTCCCCGTACTAAAAAAATCTTTACAAATTAATTTTTTGTGGTATCATATAGTTTGATATTGACGTTTGGAGGAAGCTATTTTGAAACATTTTTTAAAGGTATTTTTCGTTTCGCTGATTTGTTTTTCATTGGTTATTGTAGGCGGGCTTTTTTGGCTGAACGGTCATAATGGCGGAAGTGCCGATGCAACTGATATATTTAAAATATTAAGTAGTGATAAGGACAAAAGAATAAATGTTTTGGTGCTTGGATTGGAAAATACAAGATCTGATACTATAATGGTAGCAAGCTATGATACCAAATCAAAGGCAGTAGATGTTATTTCTATACCAAGAGACACATATATAGAAAGAGACGGATTTGTTAACAGTGGCAATAACAAAATAAATTCAGTATATACAGTTAAGGGTATAGATGGATTATCAGAAATTATTTTACACATTACGGGACTTAAAATAGATAAATATGTTACAATTGATTATGATGGTGTAAGAGCTGCGGTAGATGCTGTTGGCGGGGTAGAAGTGGACGTGCCTTTTCATATGAGATATACAGACCCATATGCTGATCCTCCTCTTGATATAAACATAGAGCCGGGACTACAGACTATAAAGGGCGACAAAGCAATGGAATTTTTAAGATTTAGGAAAACTAATTATTCCGGTTATTCAGGATATACTGACGGAGATTTAGGAAGAATTGAAGCTCAGCAAGGATTTATCAAAGCAGCAATAAAAAAAGCATTAACTTTTAGATTACCTGTAGTGGTAAAAGAAGTTTATCCTCATGTTGATACTGATTTTTCATTGACAGAAGCATCATCCTTGGCCGTAGGAAGTGTAGGTTTATCTACTGAAAATGTAAGATTCCACACTTTACCAGGAGCTGCACAAACAAGAAACGGAATTTCGTTTTATATTTTAGACAATCAAGCAACAAAAGATTTAGTTTATTCAATACTTGAAATAAAATAAAAATTTAAAACGCCTCATTTGTTTTGAGGCGTTTTTTGTGTGACCTAACTCTGACGCATTTCCTTAGAACCTATTAATAAATATCCGTGTCAGATGGAGCATTTTTATTTACTAACATTTGTTCGCCTTTACGCACCATTTCTCTGACGCTGAGCCCATTAACGATAGCCGGATACATTTCTGAAGTCATGCCGCTTATTGTCGGCAGCCCTAATTCTTGAGATATTTCCATTTTTAAATCATTAATAGCCTGCTGAGCTTCCGGAACTACTAATTTATTTTTGCTCATACTTTCGCTCCTTTCATAAAATGAAGCTATTATTAGTATTATCAGTATGAAAAAAAATAAACTGTAAAAATTTACAAAAAAATAGTACATACTATGGACGTAAGGGGTATACAGTATCTACCTACTTGGAATGTCGAATAAGCAAAAGGGACACGCCCAAAGAGGAAGGGGGACAAACCTCCCCATTAAAGTATGCCTCTGTTGGCAGAAGCAATGTCCCCATTAGTGTATTTATCTTGGTACAGTTGTGGGTGTACAAAGATCCCAACAAGATTTTCTGCATCTGCGTTGTCTGTCGCCTGTGCCTGCCACGTTATTGCACATAAATTCTCCACCGGTACCAAATACTTGACCACAGCGTTGTTCTTCGCCTGCACCCATTACTCGTCCGTTGCTGCAACGAAATTCTCTGTCACGAATTCCCATTACATTACTGTTGCTGCAACGAAATCTATTTTCGCCTGTACCTAAAACATTAGAGCAGCATGGTCTGTTTCTATCTCCAAAAATCTGGTCACAAAAATCTTCAGCAGCATTCAACAAATCATTACACCTTCCGCCTGTTCCTAAAACACCTTCACAGCGACCTGTTCCGCTTATGCATCCCGGACCTCTAAGAGCAATTTGTTGAATACCTGCAACATTATTATTGTTATTATTATTTTGGTTTCTACATCTACATCTATTTCTACTACACATTATAACACCTTATTCATAATAAATTTGAGCCAAGCTCATTATTATCATATTCCTTATTGTACAAAGTGTTACGTCAGTCCAAAAATTTTTTTATCCTCCTCCTACTGGAGGAAAGATGGCGATAACATCGCCATCTTTAATTGGTGCATCTAAATTTGAATGTCTGCCATTTATTAAGTATATGGCAACATCATTAGGACATATTGATAAATATTTAAGAACATCACCTGCAACGGTAATAGAATTTGATTCAAGCTTAATTATTTTATCCCTGCCATCACGAAGTGTTGCAAATAAACGTATTTCAATCATTTATTCCACCAATGCCTCTTCTTTAAGCATTTCTTCTTCTAATCCTAATCGGATTAAAGTTTCATTGGTTGGAAAAGCATCAACCCAACCTCTAACATTGTAATAATCAGGCAGAGTAATAGAAATTTTACTTAATTCTCCTTTTGAAGGTCCTTCAGGAATGGGTTCATCTGTTAAACGTTTAGGCAAGCGGTCATCTTCCGGCTTCATACCAGCTAATTTATTAAATATTCTCTCAATATTGTAAATACGTTCGCCGACTTCTAATAAGCTTTCGGCGGTATAATCAGTTCCAGTTGCAGCATTAAGTAAGGCAGCATATTCCGGAGCACCTAAGGCAAAAGAAGTAAATAAGCACATACCCATGGAATCGATACATGCAGTTAAGTCTTGGAAAATTTTCGCCCATGTTGCTTTTCCTTCAATGCTAAAACGATCTAATGCCTCAGGTAATCCTAACACTTCAGGAGAAATAAGATATCCCCTTACGTGGCAGCCTCCTCTGTTGCTGGTAGCATAAGTTATTCCTATGCCTTGAATTCCTCTGGCATCGTAAGCAGGCATTTCTTGTTTTTTAACACTCATTGAATATTCAGGCACACCATAATGTTCGCATAGACGGTAGGAACCTTTTGCCATTAATTGAGCTAATTTATTATAGCCTTGACCCATTCGTTTGGTCCATTCAACTATTGCTTTTTCGTTTCCCCAATTTAAAGGAACCCCATCGCAATCTTCATCTTTAATATATCCTCTTTGATACAATTCCATTGCTGCAGCTATGGTACAAGGAGTAGAAATAGCATCCAAACCATATTCATTACACATATAGTTTGCTTCATTTATTGCCGACAAATCATCTACACCGCAGTTTGCACCATAAGCCCAAATAGGTTCATATTCAGGTCCACCGATAATTTTATCGTCAAAATTGATTACACGGCCGCAACCTATAGGACATCTATGACAGAAGCTTTGTTTTACTAAATGATTTTCTTTCAATGTTTCACCTGAAATTTTATCAGCTGTTTCAAAATATGATTCTTGCCAGTTTTGTGTAGGGAAAGAGCCAATGTTGTTTACAATATTCACTAATACTGCTGTTCCGTAAGTAGGAAGTCCTGCACTTGTAACTCCGTTTTCTCTTATCTTTTTCTGGCTATCTGATGTAACCTGCCGCAATTTATCAGTATCAAAAGGTTCTATGACTAAACGTGAAGCGGTAACTGAAATTGCTTTTAAGTTTTTCGAACCCATAACTGCTCCAACGCCACCCCTACCTGCTGCTCTATCCTTATCATTCATGATAGCGGCAATTAGCGATAATTTTTCTCCTGCAGGGCCAATATTTAATATAGAAGCTTTTGGGTACAACTTATTCATTTCTTCAACTAAATCTTCTGTAGTTTTCCCCCAGTATTCGTTTGCAGGCAAAATTTCTGCCTTTTCATCATCGATATTGAGATATACGGGTTCCTTGGCTTTTCCTTCTACAATAATTGCGTCCCAACCAGCATATTTCAATTTTGCACCCCATACACCACCTGAATTGGATGATGCAATCATATTGTTAAGTGGGGATTTAGTAACAACCATGTAGCGTCCTCCTGTAGGTACGCTTGTTCCTGTCATAGGGCCAGTGATGAAAACCATTTTATTATCCTCTGATAAAGGGTCAACGGTTGCAACTCCTTCATCTAACAGGATTTTAGTTCCTAATCCTCTGCCTCCGATAAATTTTTTTGCCAAGTCCATGCTGAGTTCTTCTGGAGTAACTTCACCTGTTGTAAGATTTACCCTTAAAATTTTACCATTGTAAGCTGTAGTCATTTTCTTTCATCCTTTCATTAAAATTAAAAAACAAGGTGCTTCACGCACCTTGCATTATGTACTAATAAAGGCACGTGCAAACACGGTACCTTTCCTATCACGGGAGGCATTAATAATTATTAACACCCAATGGTTTCTTAATGAAACTCGGTCCATCTTTATTATACCAAAATATTAGGCAAAATGGAAGAATAAGTTTATTAAATTTAGAAAAAAAAGTAAAAAATGTTGTGAGACATTTGAAGTAGTTTATAGAGACTTAGTTTAGTTTATGGTAAAGTGGAACATTTTTGTGATATTTTCGTCATATGTAATAAGTAATGGATTGTGAGTGGGGACATAAATGATACGTCCCCACTGTCACTGGGAGGTTAGATGTGAGGAAAATAATTAAGTTAATTGTTGTTTTTTTACTTATATTTTCATTTGCTATAGCTTTAGCAAATTCAGGTCCGGTATATATAACCGGGCATCCTTCAATGGGAGTATTAGCTGTTGATAAAAATTCTCCCATTGAAGTAAAGAAAGAGAATTTGACATTTGATTTTTCTGATGATGAGGAACATTATGCTCCTATAGGTAATGTTATTGCAGAATATGAGATGGTTAATTCTACTACAGAGGACTTATCAGTGCAAATGGCATTTCCTTATGTGGGGAATATAGCATCTGCTTCAAGTGACGCTATTAAAATAACTGCAGACAATGAAGAACTGCTTTATAAAGTTTATTTGGGAGAAATAGTAAGACATTCACATAGTAATGATAAAGAAGATACTGAAGAAAATTATTTTGATTTTGATGAAATTGTAGTTACAATAACTGATGATATTTATGCAGCACAAAATTTCCCTGAAGGAGAAATAGGAAAATTATATTCAATTGAAGTTACACCTGAAAATGATGAAGGTGTTGAAATTTTTGTTGACTTAACTTTCGATAACAACAAAACCAACGTTTTTACAACAGGCTTTCGAGGTCTTGATAGAACAGGAGAAAAAACACTTATACATGGATGGTGCAGGGAAACAAGTACTTTAGATATTTATGTTTTGGGGGATGATATTGAATTTAGAATTGAAGGATATACAAATGGAACCCGCAATGAAAAAACAAATTTATACAAATATAAAATTTCTGAATCAGAAGAGGATATAAAAACATATTTGCTTCAAACAATAAGAAACAATTCTTATGTAAGCTATGACAATATTTCTGATATTCAATTATATAATTTATTTGCAAAGGTTATGGATGAACAGTTTTCAAATAATTTAGGGTATTGCTCTGATGATGAACTTTTTTCTTATGGTAATTCATATAGAATGATAACATTGGTTTACACGGTAAATTTCCCAAAAAATACTGAGAAAACCGTAAGTGTAAATTATAAAGCATCAGGAACTATGGATAGGAGACGAACAAAAGAGCCTGTATATACTTATGAATATATTTTAAATCCTGCAGCAAATTGGAATGATTTTAAAAATTTAAATATTAAAATAATTCCGCCGGAAAGTTCACCATACGTTGTAGAAAGTAGCATAGAATTAAATAAGGAAGGTAATATTTATACAGCTTCATTTGAAAGTTTGCCAGAGGATGATTTAACATTTACTCTTTATCATAAAGATAAAGTAACAATGATAGATATGTTTGAAAAAGAAATAAGTAATGTATTAGGATTTTTATTTGTGTTTGCACCATTTATTATGCTTCTCGTGTTTATGATTGTTATTATTGTTATATTTTCAAAAAGTTTTAATATATAAAAAAATAAAAACTTTATAAGATGTTAGTCAATATTTTTAGAAAGTTTTTTTATGCCATGATTCAAAGTACATACATTTTAAGGTCCGTCCCCGGAATTCCGTCTAGACATTTTAAGGTCCGTCCCCGGAATTCCGCGTAATTACAACCTTTCATATAATAGTTACTATTATATGAAAGGTGAAAAAAGAGACTCTTCGCTAATGCTTAATTACGGGCTGTGTTCTATCTAATATTTACAACAAAGGAACCAATGTTACGTATATACCCGTTAAAATTGCAGTTGTTATTACACCGCAAATACTTGCACTCATGGCATATTCCAAAATGAAACTGTATTTTGTTACTCTGTTTACTTCCTTTTGTGCTACCTTAGCTGTTGTAGGTACACACGATACACCTGCAATTCCTACTACAGGGTTAAAGTTTTTACCGCTTATAAGATATACTAAATATCCTCCTAAAATTCCTCCAATTCCTGATAGAAGAAGAGCAAATATACCTAAAATTAGTAGAGGTAATATTTTTGGATTTAAAATTGTACTTGCTTCACAAAGAACTCCCAATGTTAATCCTAAGAAAAATGTTGCAGAATATAGGAAAACATCCTCTAAAAGCTTTGAATATCTTGTTATACCTGATTCTCTAATAGCATTGCCAAGGAAGAAGCTTAAGAATAATGGAGCCGCCGAAGGAAACAATAGACACAAAACTATACATGCAATTATATCAAACGCTAATTTTTCGTTAGATGTAATATTGTTTCTTGCAGTATTTTTAATTACAATACCCCTAATATCTTTTGGTATTAAGAACCTTACTAAAAATGGATACCCACCGTATGTTAAGCTAAGGTACAAATATGCAACAATAGTAATTGGTACAAACAAATCCTTTGCTAAAGCAAGTGATGCAAAAAGTACCATAGGACCATCTGCCCCTCCTATAAGTGATATTGCAGCAGCTTCGCCATATGTAAATCCCATAGCATGGGCAATGGGAAAAGTTGCAACTGTTCCAAGCTCTGCAAACATTGCAATAAGCATGCCTGTAAAAGGAAATTTCAAAACACTTCCCACATCAGATATAACACCTATACCCATAAAAACTAAACAAGCTATTAAACCATTGCTGAACATAAATGTATAAATTGGCTGAAGCCAGTCTATTTGCAATATACTAATAAGCTCGTCCGTATGTGTTACCATAGGGTCCATGAATATAGTTCCTATTTGTGAAGCAGACAAAAAAAGAACTCCTGAATTTACTGCTGCCATTCCAAAGCCCATGGGAATCATAATAAGGGGCTCTAATATTTCTTTTTTGCCTAAATAAACCATTAAAATACCAAGTAAAATAAGCACAATTCTTGCTATTGCAATTTTTGGCTCTTGGACAAACAATGTTCCAACACCTTGGAAGAGATTTATAAAATTCATTAATTTTTCACATCCTTAACTGAAAATTTCCTAATCATAAACAAAATAAGTTTAATTATGACGGCAATAAATATGGATACGGCAAATCCCAATAAATATACTGAAAATGCAAAAGAAATTTCTTTCATTTTAGGCTCCTTTACTATCTTAATTCTTTTTTGATAAAAACTATAAATATTGCACTAATAACAATTATTGAAACGATTGCAACAAATGGATTAATTTTAAACATTTAAACACCTCATTATATGGATTTACATTTTGCTTTGTGCTCTTCTGTAAGTTG
>CAZCTI010000092.1:0-7817 GCA_964501385.1 uncultured Clostridia bacterium | reverse complement strand
TTATATTTACTTTTTTCAAGAAATTTATTAATATAAATGGTATTGAAATTAAAGGAGTATTTATGAGTGTTTTAAATGTAAAAAATATAACCCATGGCTTTGGTGCTCGTGCCATATTGGAGAATGTTTCATTTAGATTGTTAAAGGGAGAGCACGTAGCATTGGTGGGGGCAAATGGTGAAGGTAAGTCAACATTTTTAAATATAATAACCGGAAAACTGATGCCTGATGAGGGAGAGATAGATTGGTCAAAAAGGGTATCTGTTGGATACTTAGACCAACATTCATCATTGAAGTCAGGAACAACAATAAGGGAAAATCTACGCCTTGCATTTGATAATTTGTTCAATATGGAGCAGGAAATGCTTAAAATTTATGAAAATATGCAAGATGCAACTGAAGAAGAAGCAAACAACATGATGGATGATGCAGCTGATATACAGACTATATTAGATAGCAGCGGATTTTATATTATAGATTCTAAAATTGAAGAAATAGCAAACGGCTTAGGATTAGGAGATATAGGTCTTGACAAAAATGTTGAAGAATTAAGCGGAGGACAGAGAACCAAGGTTTTATTGACAAAACTTTTACTGCAAAATCCAACAATCCTGCTGCTAGATGAACCTACAAATTATCTTGATGATAATCACATCAGGTGGCTTACAACATACCTGCAAAACTATGAAAATTCATTTATATTGATTTCTCATGACATTCCATTCATAAATGATGTATGCAATATAATTTATCATGTGGAAAATTGTTCATTAACGCGGTATGTTGGTAATTATGAGGAATTCCGCCGCATATATGAATTAAACAAACAAAGGGAAGAACGAGAATACGACAAACAACAAAAGGAAATTGAGAAACTTGAAGATTTCATAGCAAGAAATAAAGCAAGAGTTGCAACTCGCGGTATGGCAAACAGCCGAATGAAACAGTTAGAAAAGATGGATATATTGGAAAGACCAAGAGATAAGCCGAAGCCTACATTTAAATTTAAGGAAACAAAAGCACCAAGCAGATTTTTAATAGAAGCAAGGGAATTAGTAATTGGATATGACCATCCTCTTACAAATCCCATGAATTTCCAAATTGAAAGAAATAAAAAAATAGCTCTTACCGGAGTTAATGGTCTTGGCAAGTCAACACTTTTAAAAACAATACTTGGGATAATTCCTCCTGTATCAGGTGGAGTTACATTTGGCGAAAATGTGTTATATGGTTATTTTGAGCAGGAGGATTCAAGAAATAATACAAATACTGCTCTTGATGAGGTGTGGAATGAATACCCTTCATTGACAAACCACGAGGTGAGATTGGAATTAGCACGCTGCGGTCTTACTTCAGAAAATATTACAAGTATGATGAAAGTTTTGTCCGGTGGAGAAAATGCCAAGGTAAGACTTTGCAAAATATTATTGAAGGAATTAAATTTTTTGATTTTGGATGAGCCTACAAACCATTTAGACCCTGAGGCAAAGGATGAATTAGAAAAAGCTCTTTCAGAGTTTAAAGGAACAATATTGCTGGTAAGCCATGAACCTTACTTTTATGACAGCTTTATAACCGATGTATGGAATATAGAAAACTTTACTACGAAAATAGTGTAGAGGAAGGGGGGCACACCTTCATGGTTAGTAAGCCTGTGAAGTAAGTCCATGAAGGAATGTCCCCGTACTTGTCAGGGGACACACATTCAAAATTTAGCGACTCTCTGTGGGATAGCTTTTGAAGGAATGTCCACGAAATTATATGAGATCCCTCGCTTCGCTCAGGATGACATTTTGTCATTCTGAACCGCAGGTGAAGAATCTTATTTTTTAGGGCATCTTTACTTAAATACCAGCACCACATCGATAACTCCGTCAAATCCTCCGTATAAATCATATAGCTGTGCTGTGGAGCCTGCCTTTATATCTGACTTAGCACCTTCTTTAAAACTGCTTATATTTCCTGAACTGTCCAAGGTGCAAACAAATACTTTTAAATCTGTTGCATATTCCATATATGTTATATCATCAATTAACATTTGGCTGGCGTAAATTTGCGTAATTTTTATTTTCTCTGTTTCAGGCGTAACCTTTTCTATACTATTAATCACTCCGTTAACTATAACTGCCCTCACATATGAATTCATCAGCGATGAAACTCTTTTTCCTGCTGCAGATGTATTTGAAACTGAAAATACATTGCTGTTGTTAAATAACTGGACATGGCTTGTGGTATCATCTATTATTGTAACTCCTTTTATGATGCCATATATTGTTCCATTATAGCTTTGCTGAGTATCCGGTGTTATTGTTACAACACTTGATGATTTTATTCCCTTAGTAAGATAAATAGCATCAATATGTCCTAAATAATTCACAACTGCCTTTCCTTCCAAATATCCATTGAGTTGGGAAGGCTGCAGTAATTGGTACTGCTCGTTATTTTTATAAACTATAAATGTATCTGCTGAAATATAATTACCGTTAGCCAAAGTTTTTGTCTGGTTATTATAAGAGCTTGAAATTAATTTTGTTGGCATTAAATCGATTATTTTTAATGTTCCATTTGATACAGGGTCAAACTTAATTATGTCGTTAGTGCTTATTAATGATTGTTTAAAATTATCATTTGCTCTTACAACATTTGAATTGTCTGCCAAGTAAAATGCCTTAGACACTCCGTATTCATCTAGTATTCTTGCTGTCGCATTACCTGTTGTACTGTTTGCAGAGCTTAGTACTATTCCGAAGGTTGATGGTTTTTTACCGTATTTATTAATATACAGTTTAATAATATTGTTATTTTTATCTAATATTAATATTACAGAATCATTTACGCTTGCCTTTTCTGTAAAAATAAAATCCTTTCCTGTCATATAGCTAATGTTGTTTACAGTATAAAATGTATTATCATTTATATCTTGCACTGCTGTAACCATACCTTCAGTCTGAGAACGCAAAACCTTTATTGTAAGAGAAGTATTTTTAACTGATTCTTTTGTTTCATAGAAATATATCACATCATTTATTGATATTTCCTGCAATGTTTTCGCATCACCTGTTATGTGCAGTTTATTATAATTAATTTCAGAATTAATTAGAGGAAGATATTTACCTGCAAACTGTTTGCTTCCTTCCTTGTATAAATCTTCTTTTTGAATAACTTTTACATCGGTTTCTTTATAAGCAATAATACCTATAACATCTCCGTTAAAAGATACATCTTCATAAACAATTGTTATTCTTGATTCAATTAAATTATTAAAGTTTCCTTTTTCTCCGTTTATAATAATGGGAATGTCAGGAACTTGAAAAATTCTTACATTGCCATAATCGTCAGTTACAAAAATTACTCTGTTAGAGAGGAGGCTTGTTACTGTTCCTGTAAAATCATTGTATCTTTGGTTATTTAAATGGACTGTATTTCCTTTGATATCATAATATACATCCCATTTGTTGAACAAATAATCCGTATAATCAAAATTATCAATATTTAAATCCCTTATTGTAACTTCCTTTGTTTCCATTTTGCCTAACTTTGATATAAGCGGTTTATTTGTAATATTGATTGAATTGTTTTCTTTTACGGTCACCATGTTCATTTTAAGAGCATTGTATAACATTATTGAAATATCTCTCCTTGACGCATATGAAACACTTGCATCAATATTTTCAAATAAATTTAATTCCAATGCCTTGGAGTGGTAATTTGAAGGCCAGGTACCTATCAGTGATTCATCGGTGTACCCTAAAAGCCGAAGGATCATTGTGTATGCTTCCTCAAATTTTATCTGATTGTCAGGCCCGTATGTTGATGGAGAAATTCCCTTAACAATACCAAGCACATCTGCTAATTCCACATAACTTTCAGCCCAATGTCCATGCATATCTTCATAAACAGAAGTCATATTTTTTGAATATTCATAATATCCTGCTGCAACTGTAACAACCTTTGCCATTTCGGCACGAGTGACAATTCTGTCAGGTCTGAAAGTATTATCAGGATAACCCTGAATAACTTCATAGCTCGAGAGTACGCCTATTGCTTCTTCTAAATAAGGATCCTTTTTTACGTCGGTAAAGTCAGCGGCATATATATTTGCAAAAGATGCAACAAATATTAAAATTGTCATAATCAGTAATACTTTTTTCATTTCATCAATCCTTAATAAAATCAATTAAAAAATACTAATGAATCTTAGTATTTTCTTACATTAATTATATAATAAAAAAATTTAAGTAGTATTACATTAACATTACAATGGTAAATATCTTCCTTGAAAACTTCCTCTGTTTTTCAAGGTTTTGTCTATGTCAGAAAGAACCTTAAGCTTATTCAAGGTCCATATTGGCTCTATTAAATCTGTCTTTTTCCCGTCTCCCGTAAGCCTGTGCACAACAATGTCTTTATTTAATAATTCCAAAGAGTCACAAATCAAATTTACATATTCTTCATGAGTTAATAATCTAAAAGGATTTTCTTTGTAATAAAGTGCTAAATCAGTGTTTTTTATAATGTGAAGCATGTGAATTTTTAAACCCCATACATTTAGCCGAGAAATATATTTAACCGAATTCAGCATTTGTGAGGTAGTTTCACCGGGCAGTCCCATAATTAAATGCACTACTGTTTTTATTTTATTACTCTTCAATATTTCAACTGAATTGATAAATGCATCTAAGCTGTAGCCTCTTCTTATAAACTCTGCTGTTTTGTCATAAATGGATTGAAGCCCTAATTCTACCCAAAGAAATGTTGTTTCATTAAGTTCCGAAAGCAAGGCAGCAATTTCATCAGATATGCAATCAGGTCGAGTAGCAATGGCAATACCCTTAATATTTTCACAGCTTAATGCTTCATAAAACTTTTTCCGCAGGTTATCAACAGTATCATATGTATTGGTGTAATTTTGAAAATATGCAATATATGTATTACTTTTCCATTTCTTCGACATAAATTGTTTTTGTTCTACAATTTGTGACCTAATTGATTTCCCTCTTTCGGTAAAATCTCCGGAACCCCTATCGCTGCAAAAAATACAGCCATTATAACCTATTGTTCCGTCTCTGTTAGGGCAAGTAAAATTTCCGTCAATTGATAATTTAATTGCTTTTTCACCAAATATTTTCTTTAGCTCGTAATCTAATGTATGGTATCTTTTATCATTCCACATGTTAACCGCCTGTATTTTCAGTAGAAGTTATGAACAGTATTAAATTTTGTCCTAATATGTTATACACAAATTTTATGCCTTTTTTGCCGGTTGTCAACAGTTTTATCCACATATGTGCACATTCTATCAAGTTTTATCAATAATGCGTACATTTTTTCCCAATTTTTTTATCATATAAACTTCAACTATTGATTTTATAAGTGCTGCAACAGGTGCTGCAAAGAATAGTCCTAAGGGACCGAACAATCCTCCCCCGATTATAATCGAAACAATTACTAAAAGGGGTTTTATTGACAAGGAGCTGCTTAAAACCTTAGGGTCAATTATTAGGCTTTCTACCTGCTGCAATATTAAAATTAAAATAAATAAAAGGAATCCTTTTTGCGAATTATATAAAATATTTATCAACATTATGGGTATACCGCCTATAAATGTTCCAAAATAAGGAATCATGTTGGTTATTCCTATTACCATTCCGTCTATAACAGGGTAGGGACATTTAATAATATATTTTGAGCCTAAGTATGTAAGCAGTGCAATAATAAGAGAAGCCATCGCTTTTCCGGATATATAGTTTGATACATTGCGATAAAGAAGGTGGCTTATTTTAATTAAATCATTAGCTGTTTTTTCCCCTACAAATATTCCAAAAAACTCTTCAGTCCAATTTTCAATATTCTCTTTATCAATTAATATATAAATTGAAATCATTATGGACAACAATGTGTTGGTAAAAGCAACAAATATATTAATTACTTTTGATAGGACACTGTTAATTATTGTTGTAAATAAAGAAGATAATTTCTGAGCAATTTCAGCAAAATAAATTTTTACAATTAAATCATCACTAAATAAGGATAAAATTTCATTTGCTTCACGATAAAGCTTAGGAATATCTTTTGATAATTGTATAATACTTTTTATTATATTTGGAGTAATAGTTTTAATAACAATTAAAACCATTAGAAAAACAAAAAGATAAGTCATTATAACGCCAATATATCTGTTTTCAGTTTTTAAGTTTTTTTCTATGAATACTAAAGTCGGATTTAAAATTGCTGCCAACAAAATACCGGTAAATATGGGAAAACATACTTCGATAATTAAAGACAATCCATTTTCCAAATATATAAACCTAAAAACTGCAATATATAATATAAAAACGGGTAAAATAACAAAGTCATTTTTTTTCAAAATTATCACCACCTAATCTATGGAGGGAACATAAGGTGTGTACCGCTTAAGTACGGGGACATTCCTTGTACCCCAGAGACTATCCCTTGACTCAAGGTGTGTCCCCCTTAAGTACGGGGACATTCCTTGTACCCCAGAGACTATCCCTTGACTCAAGGTGTGTCCCCCTTCCTTATAATATTAAATTTTTTCAAAGGTTATGTATAATAAATGAATTATTGCACATAATGATTTTGATAATACTTTTTTTATCTTCTTCCAAATTATATAAACATCCCGTGAAACATTGCGGGATGTTTCTTTGTGAAACTAATGAAAAAGTAAAACAAGTCCATAGGTTCATCCATGGACTTGATTTGTTAAATGCTATTTTTCATATATAGGTGATATTTATTGATTTTGTTAAATTTTTGTCATCGTTATATTGGTTAATGGATATTTCAAGCAGGGCAAAATATTTTTATTCGTTCGAATTGACGTTACGATATTTATAATATATAATTAACCAATTATAAATTGCGAGGTAAAATATGAAAAAAGTATTGTTGGGAAGTACAGGAATGGAAGTATCTGTAATAGGAATGGGAGGAATCCCAATACAACGAGTAAGCGAAGAAGAAGCAATTGATATAATTATTGAATGCAAAAAACAAGGAATAAATTTTATAGATACTGCAAGGGCATATACTGTTAGTGAAGAATATATAGGAAAGGGCCTTAAGGCTGCAGGACGTGAGAATTTTTATATTGCCACTAAGGCAATGAGCTTTGATTATAACTCAATGAAAAAATCAATTGAAGAAAGTTTAAATACTATGGATATTGATTATATAGATTTATATCAAATTCATAATGTAGTCACTAAGCAGCAAATGGAAACTTTTCTTTCTGATGAAGGAGCTCTTAGAGCTTTGAAAGAAGCAAAAGAAAAAGGTATAGTCAAGCATATAGGCATAACCGGTCATATAAGAGAACTTTTGATGGAAGCAATCGATAATGATGAATTTGAAACAGTTCAATTTCCTTTTAATCCGGTTGAGCCACAGGGAACAGAGCTATTATTAAAAGCACTGCAAAAAGGAATGGGAACAATAGCAATGAAACCTATGGCAGGAGGAGCATTTGAACATCCATTATTGTCCCTAAAATATATAATGAATTCAGACCTAATAACAATATCTATACCCGGTATGGATTCAACAAAGCAGGTTGTTGAAAATGCTCAGATAGGTATAAAGTCAGAACCATTAACAGATGAAGAACAGGATATAATAAACAAAGAGGTTGAAAGCTTAGGTACGGAATTTTGCAGGAGATGCGGATATTGCAAGCCTTGTCCTGAAGGAATAGATATACCCAATGTGTTTACTTTTGAAAGCTATGTTATCAGGTATAATATGCCTGAATACGGCAAGCTTAAATATAACCAATTATCATCTAAGGCAGATGA
>CAZCTI010000091.1:0-7872 GCA_964501385.1 uncultured Clostridia bacterium | reverse complement strand
TTATTTTTACTGAATTATTATGGCTGAATTCAACACCTGTATTATCTTCTCTTTTGGATTTCTCAACAGGAGTATAATCTTCATGAATTATTTTATAATTTCCTCTTATTTTAGGCAACTGCTCTATATCACTTTTTAAAATTCTTACACCAACTCCTGAGCCTATCATAAGCAAATAAAACAAATCCCTGAATGAATGGAAGTCATTTATTATTTCAAAGGCACAGTTAAAATTTGCCATAGGATAGTTATATGATACCGGAGTTCCCCCAACCCAAAATGTTCTTCCTGACAAAAATTGTCTTAAATTAAATATGTTATCATACAATTGCTCTGCTTCTTCTTTTTTTGTCGGAACTAAACTGCAGTTATATTCAACAGCTCTTCTTACTGTTTCCCACCAGTATTCTCTTCTTCTTTCTTCCGGAAGCCATCTTGAATAGGTTCTGTAATAAACAAAGCTGCCAAGCTGATTCATTGGAGAGCCTCTGTGTTTATACTTGCTGATAAACTCTTCGCTTAAGAGTCTGACATCTTTTCTCTTACGGGAATCTCTTGACTTATCCCTCTCATATCTGTATAATATATATTTCTTGGCAACATCTTTTCTAATGCTGTCCATCAAGTGATTTTCAACCAAATCCTGTACCATTTCCACAGGTATCGGAAAATTTTTGCTTGAAATTTCTTGTTCTATTTTTAGGCTTATTTCATTAGCTAATTTTTCATCAACACCATCCTTGGTTTCCTTCATTGCCTTTATAATGGCATTGCTGATTTTATCAGGATTAAAATCAACATAGTTACCTGTTCTCTTTAATATTCTTATCATATCCCTTTTCTCCCTGTTTTTATGTTGTACTACATATTGTATCAGTAACCCTAAAATATGTCAATCAAATACAATATATAGTTTTACAATGATAGAAATACATAATAACATTGAAATATCATTAATTTTAAAAAGAATATCGAAATTTGTCATTGAAAGAAAAAAATTCCTTTGTTGAAACTTCAAGGAATTTTCGCTTTCTTAATAAATCTTAACATTTAGTAGCAATATATTAAGAATTTATATTATATAATATTTTAAATTTTGAGAACGGATTTGGCATTCCTATATCATCATTCTAAAGATGGTGAGGGCTTGGCTCTTAGGATTATATTTATAACTAATTTATTTAATTAAATTAGAAAGCACCTCGTTTTTAAATTCAGTTGTAGACAAATTACCACCTATATCTTTCGTGTGTGATTCTTTGTTTTTTAAAACAACCTTAAGAGCATTTTCAATTTTTATAGATGCATCATCCTCACCCATAAACTTAAGCATCATAATGCCTGATAAAATTGCAGATGTTGGATTTGCAATGTTTTTTCCTGCTATATCCGGTGCAGAGCCGTGAACAGGTTCAAATATTGCTGTATCCGTTCCTATGTTAGCACTTGGTGCCATCCCTAATCCTCCTATTAAACCGGCTGCCATATCCGAAAGTATGTCGCCATATAAATTCGGTGCAACTATCACATTATAATCATGAGGATTCATTACTATTTTCATAGACATAGCATCAACAATTACATCTTCAAATTGAATATTAGGATATTTTGCAGCAATATTCCTTCCTGATTCTAAAAACAATCCATCAGTTAATTTCATTATGTTAGCTTTATGAGTTAATGTTACTTTGCTTCTTTTTTCTTTCAATGCTAACTTAAATGCAAAATCAACTATCCTTTCACTTGCATCTCTTGTTATGATTTTAATACTTTCTGCAGCATCCGGAGTTACCATGTGCTCAATTCCCTTATATAAGTCTTCCGTATTTTCTCTTATTATGACCATATCTAAATTTTTATACAATGAATCAATACCTTCATAGGACCGAACAGGTCTTACATTGGCATATAAATTAAACCTTTGTCTAAATTCAACATTAATGCTTCTGAATCCATTACCTACAGGAGTAGTTATTGGACCCTTAAAGACTATTTTGTTTTTTTCTATACTTTTTAAAGTTTCTTCCGGCAGTAGAACGCCGCACTTTTCATATGCATCATTTCCTGCTGTTACCTCTTCCCACTCAATATTACTGGTTGCAGCATCTATTATTTCTTTTGCTGCATACATAATTTCTAAACCTATCCCATCACCGGGAATAAGGGTTATAGTTCTTTTCATTTTGCCACCTGCTTACTGATGAAGTTTAATAGTCCGCCAGCTTTAAGAATTTCGACAGACCTATTTGACATTAAAAGATTAGTTTCATAAATCTTATTCTTTGTTTTGTTTTCTACTATAACAATATTATTTTCTATCTGAGTTAAAATATTGTTGATAACTATTTCATCCATCATATCAATGTCTTCATAATCATTTTCATTAACAAATGTCAAAGGGAGTATGCCGTTATTTATTAAATTACTTTTATGGATTCTGGCAAAGGATTTGGCCATTACTGCTTTAATTCCCAAATATAACGGAGCTAAAGCAGCATGCTCTCTGCTGGAACCTTGACCGTAATTTTTTCCGGCAGCAATAATTCCTCCATTATTTTCTTTTGCTCTCTTTGGAAAATCTTCATCTATTTGTGAAAAACAAAATTCAGATAGATAAGGAATATTTGATCTATAAGGAAGAAGCTTTGCATTTGAAGGCATAATTGCATCTGTTGTAACATCATCCCCTAATTTTATTAAAATCTTTCCTCCTGTAATATTTTCCATTTCTTTGTTTTTAGGAAAGGGCTTTATATTAGGTCCTCTTATGACTTCCACATTTTTTCCATATTCTTCAGGACTTACTATCATATTATCTTTTACAATAAATTCTTTAGGTATTTGGATATTTAAATCAACATCATAAAAATCTTCCCTTCCTGCAATATAACCCTTTATAGCAGAAAAAGCAGCAACCTCAGGGCTTACCAAGTAAACATCTGCTGACTGTGTTCCACATCTTCCTTTAAAGTTTCTGTTAAATGTTCTAAGAGATACACCGTTTGTACTTGGCGCCTGCCCCATACCTATACAGGGACCACAACCACTTTCAAGTATGCGAGCACCTGCAGATATTATTTTAGCCAATGCACCATTCTCTGCAATCATTGTTAGAACCTGCTTAGAGCCGGGAGATACTACCAATGATACATTTTCATGTACCGTATGACCCTCCAATATATTAGCCACTTTCATCAAATCCATATATGAAGAATTAGTGCAGCTTCCTATGGCAACTTGTGTAACTTTTTTACCCCTAACACCACTTACCGGCACCACCGCATCCGGCGAATGAGGTAGTGCAATGTTTGGTTCAAGCAAATTCAAATCAATAGTTATTTTTTCCGAATATACAGCTCCTTCATCAGCCTTAAGTTCAACATAATCCTTCTCCCTTCCTTGAGCCTTTAAAAATTCAAACGTTCTTTCATCTGAAGGGAAAATTGAAGTAGTAGCTCCAAGCTCTGCACCCATATTTGTTATGGTTCCTCTTTCAGGAACAGAAAGCGTACTTACTCCTTCACCTGTATATTCAAATATTTTATTTACTCCGCCCTTAACTGTAAAATGTTTTAATACTTCAAGTATTATATCTTTGGCGGAAGAAAATTTATTTAGTCTACCTTTTAGTTCCACATTCACAATTTTTGGCATTATAATGTTATATTCGCCCCCTGCCATTGCTACTGCCACATCAAGACCACCTGCACCAATGGCAAGCATACCCATACCTCCGCAGGTTGGAGTATGACTGTCAGAACCAAGAAGTGTATCTCCCGGAACTGAAAATCTCTCTAAATGTACCTGATGGCATATTCCATTTCCAGGCTTTGAAAAGTGAATTCCATGTCGTTTTGCAACAGTTTGAATATAAAGATGGTCATCAGCATTTTCAGGCCCTGACTGAAGCATATTATGGTCTATGTATGCAACCGACAGTTTAGTCTTCACCCTGTCAATTCCCATCGCTTCAAATTGCAAATAGGCCATTGTACCGGTAGAATCCTGAGTTAATGTTTGATCTATTTTTATTCCTATTTCTTTACCGGGAATCATTTCACCTGTTACTAAGTGGCTTTTAATTATTTTTTGGGATAATGTAAGTGCCATGCTTCCTCCTATATTGCCTTATCATTGTTAATGAAACTAAAAATGTATTCATTTGATAAACTTTCCATTTCTTCGGTTGATATATTTGTTGTTCGTCCATTTTCATATTCTTCATCTATTTTGTTTTTAATATTTGATAATCTTGCATCACTTTTTTGAATTTTATCATCGCCCTTAAGTCCGAAGAAACTGTTAATCCAATACGCTATGCTTGAAATTCCCGAATATGAATTAATAGCCACCAATGGAGCCTTATCAAGAATTTTTCTTGTATCAAAGCTGTTGTAAATTTCTTCGTCTTTCAAAAGGCCGTCTGCATGAATTCCTGCCTTTGTAACATTAAATTCGCTTCCTACAAATGGTGTTTTAGGAGGAATATTATATTTAAGATCTTTTTCAAAATATTTTTCTATTTCATTAATTACTTTTAAATTCATTGATTTTACATTACCTTTAATTTGGGCATATTCAATAACCATTGCTTCAAGAGGAGTGTTGCCCACCCTTTCACCTATTCCAAACAATGTAGTGTTTACATAGGAGCCTCCGTACAGCCATGATGTTGTTGAGTTAGTTACTGCAGCATAATAATCATTGTGCCCATGCCATTCAATGGACTCTGAGGGCACATCAGCATAGTATTTCAGCCCGTGAATAATCGCAGGAACGCTTCTTGGAAGCTCTACACCCGCATGCGAAACTCCTACACCCAATGTATCACATGCTCTGATTTTTACATTTATTTTACTGTCCTTACTCATTTCCATCAAGTTTTTAGCCAATGGAACAACAAAGCCATAAAAATCAGCCCTTGTAATATCTTCAAAATGACATCTTGGTATAATACCATTTTCTAATGCGGCATAAGCTATATCTAAGTACATTTTCATTGCTTCGGTACGCGTTTTGTTTAGTTTGCTGAATATGTGATAATCAGAACAGGACATCAATATTCCCGTTTCCTTAATTCCCATAGACTTAACTAAGTTGAAATCATCTTTATTAGCCCTTATCCAGGAGGTAATTTCAGGGAATTTATATCCTTTTTTCATGCATTCTTCAACAGCTTTTCTGTCTTTTTGGGAATACAAGAAAAATTCTGTTTGCTTAATTATTCCTGATTCATTATCTAATTCATGAAGTAAATCAAATAACTTAACCATCTGCTCAGAGTCCATGCTTGTCATGGATTGCTGTCCGTCTCTGAATGTTGTATCAGTAATCCATATACTGTCTGGAATACCCATAGGAAGCTGAATATTATTGAATTTAATTTTAGGAATTTCTTCATAAGGAAAAACATCTTTGTACAGCTTTGGTTTGATTACATCTACCGGATTATATTTCATATTTACCTCCCTACAACCAAATGAAAGTTATTTTTTATTAGTTGCATTTTTTGTTTTTTAAATTTTAATATTATAAGGGCTATTATAATATCCATATGCATGTTAGTCAAGTATTTATTTCATATTCATTTAAATTTTTGTTATTATTCTGCATTTGTAAGTGTTATTTGCAATGTTTATTGTTTTTCTTGCAAATTATGAATAGTATTAGTTGATTGTTAATTGCAACTAAATGCTTTTTTCTTGCAACAAAAAAAGCCCCTTCTTATAGGAGCTTCTAACCATTTATTAAACCTATTCACATCAGGGGCTTTTGTCCTTCCAATTAACAATATTCATTGTATCTTTAAAACAATTGCTTCTCAAAAAATCATCTTCATAGTTTTCGGAACACATCATGGGATGTCTGCTTATATAATATTTACCGTATTTTATAAATTGTTTTTTATCTTCTGCCATCCTTCCCCATAAAAACCAGTTAATATTTCTGTTTTCTGCAGATATGAATTTTAATAGCTTTTCGCTGAAGTTTTGCCAAATGGATATATGACTACCTGTAACACCTGCTTCTACCGACAAATATGTGTTAAGTAAAAGCACTCCTTGCTTCTCCCATGACTTAAAAATTTTATCCGGAGGAAGGATTGAAAACTTACCCTCTGCTATTTCTTTTTGTATTTCAGAGAATTTCTTAATTTCGCTGTACTTAGTTATTCCATTATAATTTTTATATATTAACCTTATAATGTTTTTCAATGACACTTGCCTGAATTTTTGATTCCAAGATAACAAATCCCCCACTTCAAAGGCACGACCTGTTGCTCTTCCCTTTTCCGGATAGGGGTCCTGCCCCAATATTACAACCTTTATATCATAAACATTATTCTTCATAAAACGAAGTACATTTTCATGTGCAGGATTTATATTACTGCCAATATTTGTTTCTATACTATCCAATTCCGAAATAATATCATCAGTCAGAAATTTATTCCAGGATGGATGATAATCCTTTGGTATTAAACTCATTTCGCCACCTTTTCATTTATATTAAGTTAACATAATAAATTATTCTGAACTCCTATTTTGTTTACATAATTTAATTTCTGTAACTTATTCAAATAACGGTTAATTTATTCCTGTTATTTACAATATGGTACCATGTTATCTTCCGACAACTTTTCGGTCAATAGAATTTTTGTCAGTTGCTATTTATCTTCATCTTCTTGTCCATTTTCATCATAACTATATTTATGATTTAGGACTCTATAAGGAACATCTAAATGATGATTTATTACCTTTTCTTTACCTATCCAGTTTAAGATTGGCATTATACTCTCCTGTTAAATTTATTTTTATTCTCGTTATACATATTAATTAAATATGAAGCGATAATAAAACTATCTATATTCCCCTCTAAAAAACCTCTCTTAAATAAATTTTCAATTCAGGAAATGCAATAGATTTTATAATTTCTTCTTTTGAAAAAGTTAATGTTTGTTTATTTTTAAAATTATATAGAGTAATAATTTCTCTTGTGATGTCTACTATCCAATATTCCTCTACTCCAAAAATCTCATATTTATTCAATTTAACAAATGTGTCATTGTATTGATTAGAAGGACTCAAAATTTCGATAACTAAAGTTGGTGCACCGTTATATCTTTGATTAGTTAATTTCATATCATCACAAATTATAGATATATCAGGAACCAAAATATTTTCATTAAGTTTAACTTCTATCTCTGAATATGTTCCGCAAGATTTGTTTTTAAAATACTGATGCAACTCGCTGCTTAATTTAGTTAACAAGCGTTGATGCAAGATTGTCGGTCGTGACATAATTACTTGACCATCTATTAGCTCATAAATAACTCCGGTTTCTGTTTGGATGTTTTCAAAGTCAGCGATAGATAATTTTTTAATCGAAAATTCTTGCATAAATACCCTCCATTCCATATCTAACATTTATACTTCTTGTTAAAAAGTATACCATATAATTATGCTTTTACAAAATCTTTTTTAACTGACAATGGGAGTCCGTGGTTAAGGTTAAGATATTATATTTTGACTGTAAAAACTTCTACTTTGAAATCGACAGAGAAGATGATTTTAGAAGGAAGTGTCCAAGTAAAGAAAACAAGAAGGCTCCTATTGTTGGACTCAGGCTTCCCCTTACAAATTATTTTCTGATGGAAACTCAGATAAAATCAATGTTTAAGTATAAAATATAAATCTAAATCATACGTACTAAAAAGGCTGCTGCTTTCAACACGAACTGCAGCGGCCTCTTTATTTTTATTTATTTAACACCATTTTTTAATGTCTGATACCAAAGTCAGGTAATATCTGTATTTCAATAATTATTTTTGTTTTATTTCATAGTATTATATGTCCTTACTGACATAAGAATTGC
>CAZCTI010000090.1:0-7994 GCA_964501385.1 uncultured Clostridia bacterium | reverse complement strand
TGACCTACCATCAATTTCTTTCTTCCTACGGTCGAAGAAATTGGGTTAGGTCATACTAGAACGGTCCGTAATTTATCATTACTGCTATTACCATGAATACGCAGCCTAATACTGTCCACAAAATCATTAAAGGACCTACAAATTTAACCCATTCTTCATATTTTATCTTTGCAATTGACAAGTTAGCCAATAATACTCCTGATGTAGGTACTATTGAGTTTGTGATACCATCACCAAACTGATATCCCAATACAGCTGTTTGTCTTGTAACTCCAATAACATCTGAAAGTGGAGCCATTATAGGCATTGTTGTAGCTGCAAGACCTGAACCGGATGGAATAATTAAGTTTAAGAATGATTGAACTAAAAGCATTCCTATAGCGCTTATAGTTTTTGGAAGTGCGGAAATTGCTGATGCAAGACCATATATTATAGTGTCAATAATTAAACTACCTTCCATTACTACAAGTATTCCTCTTGCCAAACCAACAACCAATGCTCCCATAGCCATATCTTTGGCACCAACAATGAAATGTTTTGCAATATCATCTAAACCCATTGATGAAGCAATACCTGAGAATATACCTATTGCCAGGAATATTGCAGCAATTTCAGTAATATACCATCCATATTTAAATACTCCGAATATTAATATTCCCATACCAGCAATAAATATCAAAAGAACGGCAGTATCTCTGTTAGTCATTTTTCTTACTTTTGTTAAATCAATTGCCATATCTTTTTCTTGCATTTCAAGGTCATACACAATACTGTTTTTTATATCGGCTTTAACCTTGTTAGCATATCTGAAAATATAACCAATTACCAAAATTAATGTACATACCCAGATAACAAGTCTTAAAGCAATACCTGAGAATAAAGGTACCTCCGCGATTCCTTGAGCAACACCTACTGTAAATGGATTCATGAAACCAGATGTAAAACCTGCCGCTGCTCCAAGAGATACCATTGCCATACCTGTAACAGCATCGTAACCAAGAGCTCTTGCCAATGCAACACCAATTGGAACGAATACAATTGCTTCCTCTGCCATTCCTATGGTAGCTCCTCCAAGAGAGAATACAAAAACGATTATAGGAATCATCAGTTTTTCTTTACCTTTAAGGCTTAATGCAATTTTGCTTATACCTGCCTCAATAGCTCCCGTTTGGTTAACTATGTTAAAGGAGCCTCCAACTATAAATATGAAGAATACGATACTTTGTGCTGCCGCTAGTCCTTTTGGAAATGCTTTTAAAATATCAAAAGGCATAGCTGGTTTTGCATCTACATTTGCATAAGAGTCTGGATCAACAATCATTCTTCCGCCAGGACCTTCTACTTTTTGATATTGTCCTGCAGGAATTACATAAGTTAAAACTGCCATAATAATAATCATTGCAAATAAAATTACATAGGTATGTGGTACTTTAAATTTTTTCTTCTTTCCTTCCATAAATCCTCCTGTTTTTTTAAAATTATAATTAGTACTTAATTATATTAACATATTTTTATTTTGAGTGCAAGCGTTACTTCGATTACGCTTCACCTCTTTTATAGAATTTACCCAATGTATTTGCTATTGTTTTTCCATTTTCAACTGCAACTTTACCACCCACAATTACATACTCAATTCCTTCAGGTCTTACTTGAGGATCTTGGAATGTTGCCTTATCAATTATTGTATCATAGTCAAAAATTGTAATATCTGCATCATAACCAATCTTTAAAAGTCCCTTATTTTTGAGCTTTAACCTCTTCGCAGGCATATATGTCATTTTATTGATAGCATCAAAAAATTCCATTACCTTTTGATCTCTTACAAAACGTCCTATAACCCTTGGGAATGTTCCCGCTCCTCTTGGATGTCCTGAGTGGTTCCTGTAAATACCATCACTGGCTATCATTACCAATGGATGATTTAGGGCTTCAATAATTTCTTCTTCATTCATGACATATGCAACAGCTAACATTTTAGGATATTCTTTTCTTGCTTTTTCAAATAATTCCTTGTCGCAAAACATTCCTTTAAATGGTTCTTCTGTAAGCATTATTGCATCATAGCTTTTGTTCCATGTTTCAAGACATCCGTCGTCAAATACGGCTGAACCTATAAATGTGCTGAAAGCATCGTATGGATATGCATCAACCATTAAGTCTGTTCCGCTGTTTGCTATCTTTTGTATAAGATTTAATGCTTCGGTCATATTCCCAAAAGCACTGCAGCTTGACAAATGTGAAATTTGGAATGGTATTTTTGTTTCTCTTCCTATATAAGCCATTTCATCTATGGAATCTAAAGCATGTATTGCATCCTTACGATAGTGAGCAGCAAGAAGCAAATCATCTCTTCCTTGAATTTCTTTTGTAATGGCAATGGCTTCCTCAGTATCTATACCGGGGCAGTATTCTAATCCATAGGATACTCCAATAGCTCCAAAATCAACTGCTTTTTTAACTAATTTTTGCATTTTTTCGATTTGTTCTTTTGTAGATTTTTTGTAAATATCTGTATTTCCTACTTCAACTCTCAAGAAATTATGACCGATATATGTAAGATAATTTACAGGATTGCCTTTTTCATTTATGAAATCATAAAGCTCTTCGATTCCTTGTCTGTTGTTGCCGCAATTTCCAACGGCACAAGTAGTAACCCCCATGTTAAGCATTGTATCAGATATATCATATTCTTCCTTCTTAGTAAGGGTAAAATCCTCTTCATGCATATGAATATCGATAAATCCGGGGGAAACGTGTTTTCCTTTGGCATCAACTACAACTTTTGCTTCTTGAGGTACCGAACCAATGTCTGTAATTTTACCATCCTTGATACCTAAATCCCCTTCAATTATAGTTTTGTTTTCAACATCAATAATTTTTCCATTAACAATTTTAATATCTAACATGTAATCTCCTTTCTATTTGCAAAATTCTTCAGCTATTTTTGTATAAATTTCAACATAATTTACTAAATCAACAACAGGAATTTTTTCATCTTTGGCATGTGAATATTTTAAGTCTCCAGGTCCTGTTACAACAGTAGGTATTTTACCATAAGTTGATAGAACACCTGCATCTGTCCAGCCTCTTCTTTTTTCAATATTAGGTTCTTTGTTGTTAAAATCCTTTAAAACATTGTATACTGTCTTGGCTATTTCAGAATCAGGCTGTGCAATCAATGGTGCATGGTCAAATTCTTCCATCAAATTTGAATCCATCCTTATAATTTCAGCTTTAAACTCAGGGTCTTCTGCCTTTAATTCATCTATTATGTCCTGATACTCTTTAATAACACTTTCAACATTTTCCTCAGGCAAATATCTTCTGTCTATTTGTATTATACAGCTGTCTGCAACAGAGCTTGGCTGAGTGCCTCCCTTTATAAGACCAAAGTTCATTACAGAGGGTCCCATCCATTCATTTTGTCTTTCTTTAAGCTTGGGCATAAGCTCTTCTTCAATTTTTCTAATCAATTTTGCTGCTTTAGAAATAGCATTGATTCCAAGCTCAGGAATTCCACCGTGAGCAATTTTTCCTTCTAATCTTATTTCAAGCCATTCCAAACCTCTGTGACCTAATGCATATCCGTAATTTGCAGGCTCTCCAACAATTGCACCATCTGCAGTAATTCCGCTTTTTACAACATACTCTGTTCCGTCGCTTTTTTCTTCTTCTCCCACTGCAGCAGTTAAAATAATATCTCCACCTAATATTTTGCCTTTGTTTTTTATGTTTACCATGGCTGTAATCATACAAGCCAAAGCACCCTTCATATCATTAGAACCTCTTCCTAAAACATAACCATCCTTTATTTCAGCACTGAAAGGCTCTATCGTCATTTCATAGGGAGGCACAGTATCTGTGTGACCGTTAAATATTAAATTTTTTCCTGTACCATTACCCTTAAGCCTTGCAATAACGTTTCTTCTTTTTCCTTCCACTGTCTGAAATTCAACTTCAAAGCCCTTATTTTTACAATAATCATAAATAAATTCTGCTACATCCGATTCCCTGTTCTCCACATATTTGTGACTGGGAATTCTAATAAGTTCCTGTGTAAGTTTTACTGCTTCGTGTGTTTGTAAACTTTTTTCCATAAACCCTCCTAATTTTTATACGGGGACATTCCTTCATGGGCTTCTCCAACGGCTTACTTACCATGAAGGTGTGTCGCCCTTCCAATTATCTTCCTTCCTTCGCTTATTTGCCTCAATACTTCTTGTGGAGCAGTACCTCCATATGAAATTCTTCCGTTAACGCATCCTTCCATTGTAAGGTCAGGAAGAAGATTCATGCTTAATTTTTCGTCAATAGCTTTTAATTCATTATCCGTTAATTTATCAAAATCTGTATTGTTTAATTCACAGTATTTAACCATTTTACCCACCAATTCGTGTGCTTCTCTGAAAGGTATATTGTTTTTTACAAAATGTTCTGCAATATCAGTGGCATTTAAAAAACCACTTTTTAAATGTTTCTGTATATTTTCCATGTTAAATTCGGTTTTTTCAATCATCTTCGCCAATATTAACAAACTTTTTTTCAAATTATCAACAGTATCAAACAATCCTTCCTTGTCCTCCTGGAAGTCTTTGTTGTATGCTAAGGGAGTACCCTTCATAACAGTTAATAATTGCATTAAATTCCCATAAATTCTGCCTGTTTTTCCCCTTAACAGCTCTGCCATATCCGGGTTTTTTTTCTGAGGCATTATGCTGCTTCCTGTGCAAAATGAATCATCGATTGATATGTAAGAAAACTCCTGAGAGTTCCAGTATACAAATTCTTCAGCAATTCTGCTTATATGCATCATACAAATAGAAGAAGCGCTCATAAATTCAAGAATATAGTCTCTGTCACTTACCGAGTCCATGGCATTTTCCGTTACATGTTTAAAGTCTAAAAGCTTTGCAGTCAAATGTCTGTCTATGGGAATAGTAGTTCCTGCTAATGCACAAGAGCCAAGTGGATTATAATCTGTTCTTTTCAGACAGTCTGAAAATCTTTCCATGTCACGCTTAAACATTTGAAAATATGCCATTAGATGAAATCCAACAGTTACCGGTTGAGCATGCTGCATATGAGTAAAACCAACCATTATCTTATCGTGGTATTTTTCTGCTTTCTCAAGAAGAATATGCTCCAAAAAATGTATATTTTCTATTACTTCATTTACTTCCTTCTTTACATAAAGTCTGGTATCTACAGCAACCTGATCATTTCGACTGCGAGCTGTATGAAGTTTTTTACCGATGTCTCCTAATCTTTCAATTAAAATACCTTCTATTGCCATATGTATATCTTCATGGTGCACATTAAATGTTATTTCATTATTTTCTATTTGTTTTTTAATTATTTGAAGTTCCCGGATTATCTTATCTTTTTCTTCTTCTTTTACTATACCCTGTTGGCATAACATTGTAACATGGGAAATGCTTCCTGCTATATCACAATCGTACAATCTTTTGTCGAAAAATATTGAAGCATTGAATTCTTCAACTAATTCATCCATGGCTTTTTCAAATCTTCCGCTCCAAAGTGCCATATTAATTCTCCTGCAAGCATATTTTACTAATAATACCACAGATAGATTAATAATTAAACACTTAAGTTTAAAAAATTACTTAAAAATTATTTAAACTTATTTAAAGGGACATACAGGTGAATGCATCAAATGGGATAAGGGCATACGCAGGGGAATGCATCAAATTTGTTTGCTCCTTTCGTCGCACAAATTTGGCATTCTGTGCGGTTGACCTACCATCCATTTCTCAGAAAAAAGACTCTGAGAAATGGGGTTAGGGCATACAAAAAAAGCCGGTTACCCGGCAATTTTATTTTAGTATGGTTTTGTATATATTTGGAAATGTGCTTGAGGGTGATCGCATACAGGGCATACTTTCGGAGCTTGAGCTCCAACATGGATATGACCGCAATTATCGCACTGCCACACAACTTCTCCTTCTCTTTTAAACACTTTACCTGTTTCAATATTGTTTAATAATGCTAAATATCTTTCTTCATGATTTTTTTCTATTGCTGCAACACCATCAAAAAGATAAGCAATTTTTGCAAAACCTTCTTCTCTTGCTACTTCTGCAAAATTTTTGTACATATCTGTCCATTCGTAATGCTCTCCATCAGCTGCATCCTTTAAATTTAAAGTTGTTTCAGCTATTCCGTCATGCAATAGTTTAAACCATAATTTTGCATGTTCTTTTTCATTTCGTGCTGTTTCTTCAAAATATTTGCTTATTTGAACATATCCGTCTTTTTTAGCTTGGCTTTGGTAATATGTATATTTTACATGAGCCTGAGCTTCTCCTGCAAATGCAGTCATTAAGTTTTGTTCTGTTTTGCTGCCTTTTAACTCCATATTCCACCTCTATGTATATATTTATCCTATGAAAGCGGCTTATAGCCGCTAGGGATAGCTGTAAATAACCCTTAACGTTTTATTTATACCCACACTGGCATATTTTAAACATTTATTATGCTGTACATTTCTTTGTAATCATCCTTTACTACATGTTCCAATAGTTTCTCTACCTTAATTTTCATTGGTTTAATACCAAAAATGATTTCTATTTCATCACCAATTTCTATTTCTGTACCAGGCTTTGCAGTCTTGCCGTTAACAAGTACTCTGCCTTGTTCACACGCTTCCTTGGCGATGGTTCTTCTTTTAATTATACGTGCATTTTTTAAATACTTATCTATTCTCATATAACCTCCAATTTTGGGGACGGTTCTTTTTGATTGAAATTCGAAGTTTCGGGGACGGTTCTTTTTGATTGATTGTGCATAATCCCAAAGTCTTAAGCCCATGTCATCTTGAGCGATAGCAAAAGATACCATTTTGAAAAATCCTTCGCTTGCTCGGGATGACTAAATAATATATTTTATTCAGATACTCAGTCTCAATTTTTCAGCTTGGTCTGATGTTATCAGTGCCTCAAGCATTTCTGTTATATCTCCGTCAATGAATGCGTCAAGTTTATACAATGTAAGACCTATTCTATGGTCACTTACCCTTCCTTGAGGGAAATTATAAGTTCTTATTCTTTCACTTCTATCTCCGGAACCTACCTGGCTTTTTCTGGCCTGAGCCATTTCATCATTTTGTTCCTGAAGATATTTGTCGTAAAGTCTTGCCTTTAAAACCTTAAAAGCTTTATCTTTATTTTTCAACTGTGATTTTTCATCCTGACATGATATAACAATACCTGTAGGTATGTGAGTAAGTCTCACGGCAGAGTCAGTTGTATTTACACACTGTCCTCCGTTTCCTGAAGAACGGAACACGTCAATTTTAACATCATTAGGGTTTATTTCAATATCAATATCATCTACTTCCGGCAGCACAGCTACTGTTGCAGATGAAGTGTGAATTCTGCCGCTTGATTCAGTGTCGGGAACTCTTTGAACTCTGTGAACACCACTTTCATATTTTAATTTTGAATATGCACCCTTACCCTTGATAGAGAAAATTACTTCCTTGTAACCGCCTATTCCTTGATCATTAACTGAAATAAATTCAGTTTTCCATCCTTTTCTTTCTGCATATCTTAAATACATTCTGAGCAAATCGCCTGCAAACAATCCTGCTTCATCACCGCCAACTCCTGCTCTTATTTCAACAATTACGTCTTTGTCATCATTAGGGTCTGTAGGAAGCAACAATATTTTTATTTCTTGTTCAAGTTCTTCTGCTGCTGATGTTAATTCCTTAATTTCTTCTTTTACCATTTCCTTGAAATCATCATCTAATTTTTCTTTAAGCATTTCCTTTGACTCATTTAATTGGGTGCTGACATCTTTGTACTCGTTGAATTTTGTTACAATGGGTTCAAGCTGTGCCTGCTCCTTCATAAGCTTCTGAAGTTTCTGCGAATCGCTCAATGTTTCAGGATCTGATATTTTTTCACTTAATTCTATATATTTATCGTTTAATGCTTCTAATTTATCTAACATTTTATTCCTCTTTCTAATTT
>CAZCTI010000089.1:0-8089 GCA_964501385.1 uncultured Clostridia bacterium | reverse complement strand
CTGACAGGCACAAAAATAATTTTTCATCCTTTTTGGCTGCAATAAATGATTTGCCCGGTTTTACCGCAATGCCTGAGAATAAAATTTCAGCTCCAAGCATAAGTAAACTTTGCTCCATCAAGTCATACTCTCCAGAATATGCTCCACCAAAACTTATTACTATGTCCGATTGTTTTATAGCTTCTGAAAGCTTTTCTGATAATCTTGCTGCATTATCAGGTACAATTCCCTCTATAACGGTTTCTGCACCCAGTTCTTTAAGTAAACTGTCTGCAAAGTACATATTGCTGTTATACGTTTTAGCTGTATTGTACTCATCATCCGGCAGAATCAACTCAGAGCCTATACTAATAATTGAAGCTTTAATTCTTCTGTAAACGGGTATTTGAGATACTCCATTAAATGATAAAATACTTATTAATTCCGGACATATTTTTTCACCGGCTGAAGCTATTATTTCATCCTTCTTTACATCATTACCTGCTTCAATTATATTTTGTCCTGTCTTAACACTTCCCTGCACTAAAATCCATGAATCCTCTTTTTCTACATGTTCATGCATAACTACAGCTGCCGTATCTTGAGGAAGTACAGCACCGGTCATCACACTTTGTGTATTACCCTTTGTTATAACATTTGAAGGCATACTGCCTGCAGGAATTTCACCTGTAACCTTTAAACTTACTAAATTATGTATATTTAAATCATTTATATCATCATTGCATATTGCATAGCCGTCAACAAATGAACGGGGCAGTTCAGGCAAACTTCTTGGAGCGTACAAATCTTCAGATAAAACTCTGCCTAATGCATTGTTTATATGAATTATTTCTGTTTCATTTGCAGTCTTTGTATTTGATAAAAGAAGGTTAAGTGCCTGTTCTAATTCAACATTTGTTCTCAAGCCGTTTACTTTAACCATGTTGAATAAATCTTGAGGAGTATTAATATTGAAAAAGTTTTTATCACATTGTTCAACCTCATTAGATACTTTTTCCAATTCAAGATAATTTGTTTTAACTAACGGATAAAGTTCTAATACCTTTATAATGTTGTTATTTAAGCACACTTCCAAGCTAGGAATACAAGTTTTCTTATAAAGAGCAAACAAAGGCTCCATATGGTCATTAATTAAGGGCACCACAATATCATAATCCAAGCGGTGCTTTAATATTTCTTCAACAAGAAATGGCTCCCACATAGGCATATCACAAGGAATTACAAATATCCAATCATTTTTAGCTTCCTTAAGAGCTGCATGAATTCCACCCATAGGTCCCATTTTAGGATAAATGTCTTGTATAATTTTAGCATTTTCAATATTGTATTTTTCAATATTATCTGCAACAACAATTACCTCATCAAACAACTTGTGAAGTTTTTTTAGAGAATTAGACATAAATGTTTCATTGCCATATTTTATAAGAGCCTTGTCCTTGCCCATGCGTGAGCTTTTTCCACCTGCAAGCAGTATTCCTGTAACATTGTAAGCCATTTCACTACCTCTTATATTAAAGTTTTTGTCATCCTGAGTGCAACGAAGGATCTCATGAGATTCTTCACTACGTTCAGAATGACACGGGCTACTCCCTATTTGCCGTTAACTAATAATTCTTCAATTTCTCCATCTGTAATATCATAAGAATAATATATTTTAAAGAAATCTTTAATTTCCTGATTTACATCAATTTCATATTTATCCGGATATAGTATATTTGCAAGCCATTTAATTCCTATAATTCTGTTTACTGACGGTGGTCTGTTTATCCAGTCATAAGGTACACCCGGTATTTCATAAACCTTGCCCTCTTTAACGGCATTGATAACTCCCCAACTAAGATTATTTGTTATATCGTCATAAACTTGATGATTGCTGTCTCCATCTGTACTAATAATAATTACATCAGGGTTTTCAAATATTACTTGTTCCAAAGAAACCTGAACTCTTCTTGCTTCTGATTTCCAGTTATCGCCGGCTATATTTATACCCCCTGCAATTTCAATTATTTCTGAGTTTATGCTGCCTCTTAATTCGGTTTCAAGACCTTTAGGACCTTCTGCATAATATACTCTGACTCTTTCTCCTTCAGGAATACTGTCAACAAATTTCTTTACTCCATCCATTGTTTGGCTGAAATAATCTGATAATTGTTTTGCTCTATCTTGTTTATTCAACACTTCACCAAGGAATGTGTATGATTCTTTAGTTTTATTAATACTTCCATCTACCATCAACACAGGAATTCCTGTTTTCTTTTGAATTTCTTCTGAATCAGATATATAAGCTTCGGATACATCGCCCATATTTATTATTACATCAGGCTTTACCATCAAGAACTCTTCAATGTTTCCACTGTATTGAGTTCCCTTCCAGGAACCTAATACTGGTGTATCCTTGTTTGTCTGTCCCAAATATTTTAATTCCATTTCTGACATTTCACTGTTTAATCCGGCTATTTTTTCAGGTGCCAATGTATGCATCATAATTGTTCCCAAAGTGCCTGTTGCATATATTTTTTCAACATTTGCAGGAATTTCCACACTTCTTCCCGCCATATCAACAACAGTCTTTGTTCCCGTTTCTATAACTTCTTCCTTCTTACTGCATCCAACTACCAATAATAAAGCAATAATAAATAATATTATTCTCCTTTTCATTTCATCCTCCGTTTTATGTGATTAATAAGGAATACATACTTTAAATTTATTTTCATCACTAACTTGTACATTAATTAATTCTGAATCAATATTATATAATTCTTTGATATTTTGTTTATTGATTACTTCATTTGGCTCACCTAAGGAATGAATTATGCCATCCTTCATGAGTGCTGCCTTTGTTCCGTAACGAATTGCATGGTCAGGCATATGGGTAGAAATAATCAGTCCTATGCCCATCTTTGTCAATGTTTGTAAATGATTCATAACCTTAAATTGATTGCCGTAATCTAAATTAGATGTAGGCTCATCCATGATTAAAATCTTTGGTTGCTGTGTCAGTGCTCTTGCAATAAGCACAAGCTGTCTTTCACCACCGCTGATATTTGTATAGCTTTTTTGTGCCAAATGACTTAATCCTACACTTTCTATCGCCTTTAAAGCAATTTCTTCGTCACTTTTGCTTGGCATGTCAAATCTGTTTAAATGGGGTGTTCTTCCCATTAAAACAACCTCCAAAACTGTATATGAAAAAGGGGGGTTGTGATGCTGAGGCACATATCCTATAAATTGGGCAACCTTCTTCCTTGTCCAACAAGAAATGTCTTTGTCATCCAAAGTGATTGTTCCTTTGTCAGCCTTAAGTATTCCTAACAATACCTTGAACAATGTGGTTTTGCCTATACCGTTGGGTCCTAACAAGAATAAGCATTCCCCCTCATTCAAAGAAAACGAAATATTTTGAAATACTGTTTTTTCTAAATTATACCTAAAGGTTAAATTTTCTACGTTTAGTCTCATTTCCAACCTCTCCTTGATCTCGCCAATAACCATAAATAAAATGGTGCACCTATAAGTGATGTAATTATACCTAAGGGAACCTCTATGGAAAAAATAGTGCGTGATATTGTGTCAACTATTAATAAAAATGCTCCACCCATAAAAAACGAAAATGGCATTAATATTTTGTAATTAGGTCCTGCTATAGTTCTTGTGAGGTGAGGAATAACCAATCCCACCCAGCCAATTGTACCGCAAACTGCTACCGATGATGCTGTAAGCAATGTTGAAAATAATATTATTATCAGCCTTACCTTATTTGTATCAATTCCTAAAGTTTGAGCCTCTTCATCTCCAAAGGACAAAACATTTAGATACCATCTCATTAAATATAAAGGGATTAATGATATTAAATTTATACTTAATAAAATTATTACATCCTCCATATCAATTGCAGTCAAGCTTCCAAGCAGCCAAAAATTAATTGCCGGCAGTTTATTGTAAGGGTCTGCTATATATTTTATCAGTGATACAAATGAATTAAATATTGTACCTACAAGCATTCCCGAAAGCACCAACACAAGCACCTGATTGTTTTGTCTTACCTTGGTGCTTACAAACCAGGTTATAGCTACAGCTAAAATACCTGTAATAAATGAATTTATTTGTATTCCAATTATACTCCACGAAAATATTATTCCAATGGCTGCTCCCAAGGATGCACCTGCAGTAGCTCCCAAAATGTCCGGTGATACTAAGGGATTGTTAAATATGCCCTGATAAGCTGCTCCTGAAACAGATAATGAGCCTCCTATCAATATGGCAGACATTATCCGAGGAAGTCTTACATCAAACAAGACTGTTTCCATAGCAGGATTAACTGCATAATTCTTACCGAAAAATCTTACGGACATTATTTCGTATATGTCATTGTAGGATATTGGAAACTTGCCTAATGTTAAGGATATTGCACCTAATATTATTAATGTAATTATCATTATTCCAAATTTGTATTTTTTTAAAATATCGTTCATGCTTACTCCATTCAAGTCACTTTTCGGTGACATTCCTCTAAAACTTACCCTCAATGACTATCCCTTCTTTAGAGGTGTGTCCCAATTCCTTAAATACAAAAAGCTTACACAGGAATATGCCAATGTAAGCTTAATACACTAATGCATCTCCTTTCCAATGTGGAGGCAGCTAAATTTCTTTAACTACCCTGTGGGCTTTAAGCCCAGGTCCTACAGTCATAGATTCAGATCCTTAGCCCGTAAAACTCGGAGTATTAAATTAAAATATATAGTGTCATTCTGAACCGTAGGTGAAGAATCTCAGAATTTAAAGATATGAGATCCTTCGTTGCACTCAGGATGACAAAGCGGACAATATTCGTTTACCGTGGTGTGCTAACACATGATAATTCTGAACCGTAGGTGAAGAATCTCATCTTTTAATCCATGAGATCCTTCGTTATCGCTCAGGATGACTGGATTTAATATTCTTCCAAACGCATGTCGGACATTTGTCTGCATCTGTTATGGAAGCTACAAACTCTTTGCCGCAGGATGTACAATCTTTTTTCGTGCTTAATAGAGTTATTTCACTTATTATTTCTATATTTTCTGTTACATTAATTGCCTTTGTAGGACAAATGTCTTTGCATAAATTACATCCGGTGCATAAATATGGTCTAAATATAATTGTATCATCCTTTTCCTCCCAAACATTGTGGGGGCACATTTTCATACATGCTTTACACTGAATGCATCTGTCCTTATCAATTTCAATTCTGTAAACAGATAATTTATTTTCTATGTTTTGCTGCCATTTTTTTAGTATTTGATCTGTTGAGTGCCAAAACTGAACTCTCATGGCAGGTGGTGCTATTTCGTAGGTTTTGCCGAATATATCCTTTGCCATATGTTTAAAAAAGTCACGTCTGTCTACCTGGGTATCCTTTTTTGCCTTTCCTGCTTCCTTGATACATTCAACCAAATATTCAACATCTGCATTGTATATAGACATAAGGGGCAGATTTAATTTATTGAGTATCTTATTTGTTCTGTCTAATTCTTGTTGCAGATTATGACTTCTTTGACAATTCTCACATTTAGTAATATTTGTGTAAATTTCTCTAAATCCGTTAGTATAAATATTTAATA
The DNA here is from genome assembly GCA_964501385.1 of uncultured Clostridia bacterium. GTDB lineage: Bacteria > Bacillota > Clostridia > Tissierellales > Sedimentibacteraceae > Sedimentibacter. Next base: position 2,486 of record CAZCTI010000089.1, on the reverse strand, counting down.
GAATTTTTGTACTTAGAAAGTTTAAACAATCAATTCTAAAATTATTATTTATATCCTCATCAATCTTATGCTTTTGGCACAGAAGATAAATTGTTTTATCATTTCCAACAAATCTTCTGCCTGTATCTACCAATGCATTTGTAGGGCAATGAGAAACGCATTCGTTGCAAAAATTACAGCTTTCATTTATGGCTATTCCCTTTTTATTTATTGTTACAGCCTGTTTGCTGCAAACTTCTTGGCATACACTGCAACTTGATTTGGGAGAGCTGCTTCTGATACATTTAGCTTTCTCATACTTAGGTCTGTAATCAAGATTATTTATAATTCCAACTACATCCATAATTCCGGCCATATATTCACATCCTTATTTCTGACAAATAGCTACTATTTGTCATCTTGAGCGAAAGCGAAGTATCTCGTAGTACGGGGACATTCCTTTTATCCATAAAGACTTTCCCTGTAATAAAGGTGTGTCCCCCTTCCTTGAAAGCTGAGATTCTTCACCTTCGGTTCAGAATGACACAGGCTGTGCCCTTTTATTGCAATAGTATCATTTATCTCATTATGTCATTAAACTATGTTAATTATCTAACAAGCAATATGCTTAATAGCCACATTGTTAAGCATATATTAATATATCAATATTATAATATAAGTATATCTAAATTTATTTTATTTTACTATTCCTCGTCATCATCCTCATCGTCATCATCATCATCGTCGTCATCTTTATGTTTTTTCTTTCTTTTACTTATAACTTTGCTGATTGCTACACTGACTTCAAATAATAACAGCATTGGAATCGCAACAAGTATTTGTGAAACTACATCTGGGGGTGTAATAATTGCAGCAATAATGAATATTACAACAATCACAACCTTACGGCTTTTAGTAAGCCACTCAGTTTTTAACAATCCTAATTCACTTAATAAAATCGTAACAACCGGCATCTCAAAAATAATTCCAAATGTAATGAGGGTTGATAATACAAAGCTTAAAAAGTTCTGTATTGTTATAGTTGCTTGTACAGAATCAAATTGGTCCACACTCATAAAAAATGTCAATGTTATAGGCACTACAATAAAATATGCAAATAATGCTCCTAAAACAAAACATACTAAACCTGCCATAAGCGATAAAAAGACAATTGTTTTTTCGTTTTTCTTAAGTGCAGGCTTTATAAAAAGCCAGGTTTCAAATAAAATAACCGGTGATGAAAATACAAAGCCGCCAACTATTGCCATCCTAATATATTGTGTAAACAATTCGCCGGGAGAAATATAAATCATTTCATAACCGATTACTTTAGCCTTCGCTACAAGAAGGGACACCAAATCATCAGAAAAATTAAACCCTACAACTGTTACAGTTAAAAAGACAACAACAATGACAAATATTCTTTTTCTTAATTCACTTAAATGTTCAATAATCCCCATTTCGCCACTTGGCTTTTTATCTTTTTTCTTAACAGCTTTCTTTCCCACGGTTCCTTCTCCAATTAATCTTCTTCTGTATTTGAATCCTCATCGTTGCCTTCATCTATACCGTCTTTAAAACCTTTGATAGTTTTACCGAAAGTTTTTCCTAACTTAGGTAACTGCTTTGGTCCAAACACTACTAAAACAATAGCAAATATTACTAATAATTCTTGTGTTCCAAATTTTCCAAACATAATATCCTCCTGATACAATTAATTTTCTTGAACAACTTCTGTTTCTTTTGATAAATTTTTTGTTTCTATTGATGATTCTTCTGTAACTGTAGCTTCTGCTAATGTTTCTCCATCAGTCGGCAAAACAGTTTCTTCCTTTTTTTGGGGCTTTCCAATATCATTTACGGATTTTTTAATATCCTTTATTGGTTTACTGATATCGTTAGAAATATCTTTCAAAGGTTCAACGGCTTTTTTTAGGGGCTTTTGAACTTCTTCCAATGGTTCTACAATACTCTCATTGATATCCTCTGACAGCTTGTCTGCATAGACCTTAATAGAACTTAGCATTTTCCCTGCTTTTTTTGCATACTTAGGAACCTTGTCAGGACCAAGCACCAATAATGCTACAATGAAAATTACCACTAATTCTGATGTGCCTATTCTCAATAATATCCACTCCTTTAAATTAGTTATACCTATCCAAGTGTTTTGTCTTAGTTGCAAATAGTTGGATAACGTTGTAATTTCAACTTATTTTACAAGTCATAATATAAATAATACTACCACATTGCCAATAAAATGTCAATTAACAATAGTTACTATATTTAAACAATCTTTAAGATTTATTACTTTCGATATGGATGAGGAGCTGCAAAAGCAAACTCCTCTGAGGAAAATAATTACTTCTTACCGCCTCTAAATCTATCCGCGGTTTCAGTTCCTATTTCATATAAGCCTATATATACAACGCTTAAATCTAAATTTAAATCTTCTTTTAATCCATGAACTTCATTTTCTTTAATTAATTTTGCCACATCACTTTCAGGGT
>CAZCTI010000088.1:0-8091 GCA_964501385.1 uncultured Clostridia bacterium | reverse complement strand
TGTCTGAAAGATATATTACCGATAGATTCCTTCCTGATAAGGCAATTGATGTTATTGATGAAGCCGGCTCAAGAGCAAACCTTAAAAATAAAGGGTTGGTTGAATTGGAGGCATTAAAAGCTGAGCTGACAAGAGTCAGAGAAGAAAAGGAAGAAGCTGCCGAAAATGATGATTATGAAAGAGCAGCAGAGCTTAAGGTTACCGAAATCAGACTTGAATCAAAAATGAAGGATTTATCCAATGAATGTGAAAATATTCTTTTAACCGATGACGATATAGCATATGTTATTGAAGCATGGACTAAAATACCGGTACAGAGAATAAATGAAGCAGAAGCTGAAAAGTTAATTCAATTAGAAGACAGACTTCACAGAAGAGTAATTGGTCAGCATCCTGCAGTAACAAGTCTTGCTAAAGCTATAAGAAGAAACCGCTCAGGTTTTAAGAAAAGGAAAAAACCGTCATCCTTTATATTTGTAGGACCTACAGGTGTTGGAAAAACTGAGCTTGCAAGAACCTTGGCATTTGAATTGTTTGAAAATGAAGATGCCATGATTAGGCTCGATATGTCTGAATATATGGAAAAACACACAGTTTCAAAGCTTATTGGAGCTCCTCCGGGATATGTGGGTTTTGATCAGGCAGGATTTTTAACAGAAAAAATAAGAAGAAAACCATATTCAGTAATATTGCTTGATGAAATTGAAAAAGCCCATGAAGATGTATTTAATATATTGCTTCAAATATTAGAAGACGGAAGACTTACAGACAATCAAGGAAGAACAGTAAACTTTGAAAACACTGTAATAATCATGACCTCTAATGCAGGTACATCAATTAAGGCTAACCGAATAGGTTTTGGCAACAAAGAGTACGAAGCTATGGAGTCTAAAGTAAAGGATGCTTTAAGGCAAGCATTCAGACCTGAATTTTTAAATCGTATTGATGATATAATAGTATTTAGCGAATTAACCAAGGAAGAGTTAAGTCAAATTGTAGAATTGATGCTTAAAGAGGTTATTAAAGAAGCAAAAGAAAAGAAAATAACATTAACAGTTACCGATAAAATGAAAGCACACATACTTGAAAAGGGCTACAATACAAAGTATGGTGCGAGGCCTTTAAGACGTGCAATTCAAAAATATGTTGAAGATGAAATATCGGAAGCATATTTAAGAGGTACATTAAAGGAAAATAAATCAGTGAATGTTGATGTAAATGATGAAGGTAAGACTGTGTTGACTATAGTATAATTTGTCATCCTAAGCGACAGCAAAGTAAATAAAACCATAGCAGATAAAGAATGGGGATAAACCTTCAAAGGAATGCCCCCATTTTTATTTTTGTTATTATTTGTTTAAAAATCCTATTCCCAATACTCCGGGGCCTGAATGAGTCCCTATTACAGGACCTACTTCCTGTTCAATTATATTTTTTATTTTATATTTTTGTTCAATAGTTTCTCTTAAAAGTTTTAATTGATCGTAAGATCTTCCATGGAACAAGAGAACAGTTTTATCAGATAAATCATAGTTACTTTTTTCAATCCATTCATCAAACCACTTAACAGTTTTATTTTTGCCTCTAATTTTTTCTATAACTGCTATTTTTCCTTCTTTAATTGATATGATTGGCTTAATGTTTAAAATAGAACCTACAACTGCCTGTCCTTTAGAAAGTCTTCCTCCCTTTTCAAGATACTTTAGTGTATCAAGGGCAGCTACCGCAACTATTTTTTCCTTAACATTTTCTAATTCTTCCACTATTTCTTCGATAGTTTTGTTTTGCTGTACTAATTCAATTGCTTCTAATATGAGTGCAAATGAGCCAAGGCATACACTTCTTGTATCGATAATGTGAATATCATCACTTCCAATCATGTCCTTTGCCATACGGGCTGAATCGTATGTTCCAGAAAGTTCAGAAGCAAGAAAAATCCCCAATACCTTATCCTTTTCCATCAATATTTCACTGAATGTTTCAACAAATGCTCCGGGGGATACCAATGTTGTAGTTGGAAGTTTTTCAGCCTTTGCAAGTTTTTCAAAAAAATCCTTGGAATTTAATTCAATTTTGTCTAAATATGATCCATCTTCAAAATTTACAGTTAAAGGAACCATTTTTAAATTAAATTTTTCTATTATTTCATTTGTTACGTCCGATGTGCTGTCTATTACTATTCTTATTGCCATATTAACCTCTTTTCATATTCAAATTATTTGATAATTAAAGCATTTAACTATTATTTTATACAGTTAACCTGCCAGGTAAAATTTTATTTTTATACTTATATTGTTATTGTTAAATATTCATTGTTCATTGCAGCGAAGCTGCATATTTGTCATACAAAATGATATTTTTGATTAAAAAATACGTCTATGTTTGATAAAACCTTTATTAAAACCTCTTCCTCATGGCTTTCCAACTGTTGAAGTGCACTTATAACCAAATCTTTGTGAAAATCTTCGTGAGATTTGAAAGCTGCTTTACCCTTTTCTGTCAGCTTTATTTTTACGACTCTTCTGTCTTCTGCTGAGCGACGTCTTATTACATAACCTTTTTTTATAAGATTATCGATTGCAGTGGTTAAGGTTCCTGATGTAATGTTTAAATCCTTGGCTGTATCAGACATGGTACGTTCTTTCTTCAATCCTATATTGTCAATTACATGCATTTCTGAAATAGATAAATCCGAAAATTCCCCAATCTTCAGGCATTTTTCCTCAATATCCAAAACGTATGCAAATAGCCTTACAAGTATTTCATTTACTTTTTCGTGATTATTCATTGAACCACCCCAATTACTTTGATAATCAAATTATATTTATAAAGATTGCATTTGTCAAGCATTATTATTGCGGCTTATTGATTATTATTATAAATAGTATATCTCCACAAAAAGTCTTTTGCTTCTTCGGCATAATCAATATTTATTCTCTTGCTTTTTTCAACTTTAAAGTCTTTAAATCCGTCATCTTCAAGGAAAATTTCATCACCTGTCAAATCTGCACCATTGTGTTCCTTTGTAATTTTTAATGCATTGCATAACTTACCGGGACCGTTAGACAAGTTTTTTCTCTGATATTTCGTAAGTTCGTTTAATGTCTTGTTATATCTGTTCATACTGATTTCTTCTTCATTAAATAAGGGTTCAATAGCCCTTATCAAAACAGCACTGCATGTTCCTTCTTCTTCAGTTACAAAATTCATACAATAATACATACCGTAAATAAAGTATACATACACATGTCCGGGAGGACCAAACATAACTTTAGTTCGAGGTGTTATTTTGCCTCCATAGGCATGGCTTGCCTTGTCTATGGCAGCTATATATGCTTCTGTTTCTACTATTCTTGACTTTATTACTATATTATCATATTTTCTGACCAATACTTTCCCTATTAAATCTTCTCCTACAATTCGGGCATCTCTGTTAAAAAAGTTTCTTTCTATTTTCATAATTACGGGGACACACCTTTAAATGAAGGATAGCCTTTGCAGGCGAGCATTTAATGGTATGTCCCCCCTCCTTAATAAACTTCATTTATATGTCATCCTGAGCATTAGCGAAGGATCTCATGTTTTAAAGATTAGATTCTTCACATGCGTTCAGAATGACACTTACGTGTATTCCTTAGCAGTCACAATAGCTACGGTTGTTCACTTACCTTATAAATTAAACAATCTTTTAAAATTTTCTTTTGTTTTCTCAGCAACCTCATCAACTGAAACATTTCTTAATTTAGCTATTTCTTCAGCCACATATCTCACATACTTAGGTTCATTTCTTTTTCCCCTGTACGGATGTGGTGTTAAATATGGTGAATCCGTTTCAATCAATAGTCTGTCAAAAGGAGTTTCCTTTGCAACCAGCTTAGGCACTCTTGCTTTTTCAAATGTTACAGGTCCTGCAAGAGATATATAAAATCCAAGCTTCATAAATTCTTTTGATAATTCCACACTTCCTGAATAACAATGAAGTATTCCTCTTGCACCATCATAATGCTCTTCCTTCATAATCTTTAAAATATCTTCATGAGCATCTCTGTCATGAACAATATATGGAAGGTCTAATTCCTTAGCAAGCCTTATTTGCTCTCTAAACCATTTTCTCTGAATATCCCTGTCTGAATTATCATAATAGTAATCAAGACCTATTTCGCCTATTGCAATTACTTTATTATCTTTTGCCATTTCTTTAAATATATTCATTGTATCATCATTCATAAATTTAGTATCGTGAGGATGGCATCCAACGGCAGCATAAATAAATGGATACTTTTGTGCAATTGATAGGGCTTTTTTGGATGTTTCTAAATCCGCACCAGGATTTAATACAACTTCCACATCATTATCATATAATGAATTTATAATATTTTCTCTATCTTGGTCAAACCTTCTGTCATCAAGATGTGCATGACTGTCTATAAATTTACTTGCCAATTTTCTTATCCTTCTTTTTAGTATTTCTGTAGGTTTTTACAATTTCCCTAAATTCCTCTAATTGAGGGTCGTTTTTTACAAATGTAATATCAGCAGTTATATCTCTGTTTAAGCTTAAATACAACACTTTTACCTTAACTTTGTTTTTTGCATCCGGCTTATTATAATTTATACCTTTAATATCTTCCCATCTGATTAGGTATGATCTTTTATGTATTCCTAATGTAGAAATTTTTGTTTTTTTAGATAAGGGCACATACAATGCTATCATTAATACAGGCAGCACTCCCATAACCAATATATCTTCTTTTTTATATGTTTTTGAAGTTAATAATCCGATTAATAAAATTCCTGTTGCCACAATCATTACAGTCATCAACATACTGCTCATAAAGTGAACTTTTCTATCATCTTCATTTAATTGAAGTAAAATTTCCATATTTTCTTTTTTGTATTTAATATTGTTTCTAATGTTAGAATATATAAAATATAATATTACAATAAACATTAGCGGATAAAGTATTTTAGATGCTGTCATATTAAATCCTTTCTGTGTTTAAAATTTTCTGTATCAGTTTAACATAATTTCATTTGTGTTTCAAGATATAAATGGGATTATAATAGAGGTGTGTACCCATAAATTATAAAAACTGCCTCTTGTAAGAAGCAGTTAGAAGCTTGGGGGAACCATTGCCCATACTGAAACAGATAATTCTTCTCCCATATTTATATATTTGTGAGGTATGGTACTGTCTAAATATATACTGTCCCCTTCATTTAAATCATATGTTTTGTTGCCTGATAATACCCTCAAAGTTCCCTTAATAACTACTCCACATTCCTCACCTTCATGGGATATAAGTTCAGCTGTATTGTTTTCATTTGGTTTAATTTCAATCATCAGCATTTCTATTTGCTTTTTTAAATTTGGACTTAATAGTTCATAAACTCTGCTTGATTTTTTCATAATCAGTTTTTTTCTTTCATTCTTACGAACTAACTGATTAAAATCATCATATTCGTCAAAAAAATAATTCATTGTAACTTTAAGAGCTTGTGCAATTTTCCATAAGGATGCTACTGAAGGTCCTGTAATATCTCTCTCTATCTGGCTTATTAAACCCTTGCTTAGTCCGGACATTTCTGACAGCTGCTCTATACTTATTTTCTGCTTTTGCCTCAATGACCTGATTTTTTCACCAATTTCCATTTTATCGCCACCGTTCTGCTTCATTTTTATATAGTGAAATTAATTTAATATATTATACAACAAAGCAAACGATTTTTCAATACTTTATTATTTTTTTCTCTAACCATGCAGCAAAAAAATACATAATTGCAGCAATAACACCTAAAACAAATACACCCATCATCACAAGGTCTAATTTAAATGTTTGGCTGCCGTACAGTATCAAATATCCTATTCCTGCTTTTGAAACCAGAAATTCTCCAACAATTACTCCTATCCAGGATAATCCTATATTAACCTTAATGACACTTAAAATATTTGGTATATTAGCAGGAATTATCACTTTTTTTAAAATCTGAAATTTGTTTGCACCCATTGTTTTTAAAAGGATAATCTTATCCCTTTCAACATTAATAAATCCTGTGTACAATGTCATTGTAGTAACAATAACCGAAATAGATGCTGCCGTAGCCACTATTCCTCGAAAACCCATTCCTGCCCATAAAATAATTATCGGAGCTAATGCTGTTTTAGGAAGACTGTTTAATATAACAATATAAGGGTCCATTATTTTTGCTAATCTTTCAGACCACCATAATATTATTGCAGTTAATAGACCTAATATTGTACCAACAAAAAAACCGGCAATTGTTTCCATTGTTGAAACAGATAAATGTTTAAACAAGCTTCCATCACGAACAAACTTCACAATCAGATCAAAAATCGCACTAGGGCTGCTTGTAAGGAATCTATCTATTAAATTATATTTAGCTGCTACTTCCCATAGTATAATTCCAAATAAAAAAATCAAAATTTGTGTAATTTTTATAAAACTCTTTTCTTTCTTAATAGATACTAAATATTCATCGTGTTCTTTTGAAATTGTTGAAACAGGTTCATTCTTCTTCCACATCTAAATCCCTCCATATATTTCTGAAATATTCACCAAATGCTAATGTATTTCTGCACTTCATTGGTGTTCTTTCACCGGTGCACTCATCAAATTTCATTTCATATTCCCTTTTAATTTTTGCGGGCCTTTCGGTGAAAACTATTACTCTGTCTGAAATACTTACAGCTTCCGGTATGTCATGAGTGACAAGTATGGTGCTTATTTTTTCACTTCTTAAAATTTTCCCGACTTCGTTGCCTATCGAGAGTCTTGTCTGGTAATCTAATGCCGAAAAAGGCTCATCTAATAAAAGTAAATCCGGCTCGATTGCCAATGTACGCACTAAAGCAGCCCTTTGTCTCATTCCGCCTGAAAGCTGACTGGGATAATGGTTTTTAAAATTAGTTAATCCGTATTTATCAAGCATTTTATTTACTTTTTTCTTGTTTTCATCACTATCCATGTTTCTTACTTCTAACCCAAGAAGGCAGTTCCTATAAATATTTCTCCATTCATATAGCTGATCCTTTTGAAACATGAACCCTATGCTGTTAGTATTTACAATGACTTCTCCTTCTGAGGGCTTCTCAAGTCCGGCTATTAATGATAAAACCGTTGACTTTCCAGAGCCGGAAGGACCAACTATTGAAACTATCTCCCCTTTCTTAACTTTAAAAGATAAATCATCAATTGCTATAGTTTCGTTATTTATCGTATGAAATCTTTTAGAGATATTTTTCAGTTCACAAATATATTCCATATTTACCTCCGTTGGACTGTAAAAACTCTTTATCATTATGTTATTCAAAAAAGGTAAATACGTTAATAATAATAAAAAACTTTTGTTATATGACAGGAATTATGGGGACGGACCTTTGAGTGGCAAAGCACTCAAAGGTCCGTCTCCATAATTCTTTTTGTCAACTCATTTATCCTATTTAAAACCTCATCGTTTACAGCATGTTCAATAATTTCGGTTTGTTCCAAAATATTCTCTTTAACTCCGATAAGTTGTAAAAAATCAAAAATTATTTTATGTCTTTCCAATAATTTGCTGCCTATTTCCTTACCCTTTTCAGTAAGTTTTACACACCCATATCTTTCATAAAAAACATAATTCTCCTTGGCTAACCTTTTAATCATTTTTGTAGTAGAAGGAGGCTGTACATTCAATGCCAAGGATAAATCATTTAACCTTACTTCCTCTGATTTTTGTGACAATCTGAATATCATTTCTATATAATCCTCCATAGATGATGAAATGACCTCTTCATTTTTTATTTTATAACCTTTAAGAGTATAAAATTCTTCCTTCATAAATCCTCCTCAATTTGTATCAAATTTCGAATAATGTCATATTATAGTTTAAGAATGTTAGCTTAGGCTAACTTATTCTTAAAAAATCTTATGCATTTAAATTTTAAATATTACAGGAGTTAGGTATGAAATTAGTAGATGTTGGTGTTGGAGAAGTTGTAAAGGTTGAAAAAAATACTGCACATGATTATTTAAAGGAAAGATTTCTTGCTTTGGGATTGACAAAAGGTGCAGATGTGGAAGTGTTAAG
>CAZCTI010000087.1:5891-8128 GCA_964501385.1 uncultured Clostridia bacterium | reverse complement strand
AGGAGGTGTGTCCCCATTCCTCTTAAAACCCTAAATTTTCACCAACTAATATTACCTTTATTTTATTTTGAGGTTTGCAGTACCTTGTTACAAGTATTTGACCGCACAATGTATCAGCCATTGTGCATTCTGTACACTTTCCCGTAAAATGACACGGAGTTTTGGAATTTGTTCTGAATGTGTTTGGAACAGTGGCATCAAGTCTTGCTTTTTTAAGTGCAACATCCAAATCGGTAACTACTTTGTTCATTCCTGCAATTACTATTACGCTGTCAGGGCCGTAGCAATATGCAGCAAGACGGTTTCCGTTGCCATCAATATTTAAAAGTTCTCCATCCATTGTTATTGCATTGGCACTTGTAAGGAACACATCAGAAGTTAATGCTTTTTTCATCATTTTTACTTTTTCTTTAGGGTCAGTTTCCTTATCTCTGTCATAAACAGTTATCTTTTTTTCTTCTAAAAGCTTTTTGATTCCAATTTGATCAATAGTAGTGGAACCGCCCCAACCTACAGTGTCTTCCTGTTTAATCATGGACATTGCTTTTTCTACAGCTTCTTTAACAGTTTCGAAATAATAGCCTTCCATATTTCTTTTTTCAAGATTTTTTATTACAGCAGCACTTTTTACTTTTAATCCTTCTTTTATAAAGCTCATTAGAGACCCTCCCAAATATATTCTTGTCCATATTATATAATAATTTAACATTCAGTTCAATGAAAGAAAGATGACCTAACCATATTTTTCCGACGTAAGGGAGAGAAAAACAGCGGTAGATCATTCGAAGACGATCCCTATGACAGAGGTGTGTCCCCCTTCCTTGAATACATGAGATCCTTCGCTGTCGCTCAGGATGACAGCTTCAGTTGGATACGAACAGTAACAACGAAATTGTGCATTGATATATAGCATTCAAAATGATATACTAAAGTCAACAAATAATATTAGTTATACAGAGAGGATACCATGAAAGTACACGAAAGATTTTTAAATTATGTAAAAATTGATACTCAGTCCGTACCTGAAGTAGATGTAATACCAAGCAGCGAAAAACAAAAGGAATTAGGCAGATTGTTAGTTGAAGAAATGTTGGCAATGGGTATAAATGATGCATATATGGATGCAAACGGGTATGTTTACGGTACGGTAGAAGGAAACACAGAAGGACATGTAATCGGATTTATTGCACACATGGACACATCACCGGATATGCCCGGTAACAATGTAAAGCCAAATATTATATATAATTATGACGGCAGCGATATAGTTCTGAATGAAGAAAAGCAAATAACGATGAAGACAGAAATGTTTGAACACCTGTTAAAATATAAAGGACAGGACTTAATAGTAACAGATGGAACAACTCTTCTTGGTGCGGATAACAAGGCAGGAATTGCCGAAATACTGTCGATGGCGGAATATTTTATCAACAATCCTCAAATAAAACATAGCACAATTAAAATAGGTTTTACTCCTGATGAGGAAGTAGGGTGCGGAGCGGACTTATTCAATGTAAAAGAATTTGGAGCAGATTATGCCTATACAGTTGACGGCGGAGAAATTGGAGAAATAGAGTATGAAAATTTTAATGCTGCAAGTGCTAAAGTAACTATTAACGGTGCAAATATTCATCCCGGAACAGCAAAAAATAAAATGAAAAATTCCATACTTATCGGAATGGAATTTCATAATATGCTTCCAGTTTATGAAACACCGGAAAATACAGAGGGCTATGAAGGTTTCAGCCTTTTAAACGATATGACAGGGAATGTTGAGAAAACATTTTTAGAATATATTATCCGTGACCACAGCATGGAGAAATTTAATGTTAAAAAGGAAAGATTCAAGAAAATTGCAGACTATTTAAATGATAAATATGGTCAAGGTACAATAGATTTACATATAAAGGATTCCTATTTCAATATGAAGGAAAAAATTCTTCCACATATGCATATTATCGAAAATGCGAAAAAGGCAATGGAGAACATAGGTATTGAGCCTAATGTGGTTCCCATAAGAGGGGGAACTGACGGAGCAAGGCTGTCCTATATGGGTTTACCATGTCCTAACCTTTGTACCGGAGGTCACAACTACCATGGCAGATACGAATATATACCCATTCAGTCTATGGAAAAAGTTGTGGAATTGTTAATTGAAATAGCAAAAAGGTAAAGGGAGACGTTTGGTGATAGACACCGAATTTATATTGTCCAGTGAGAACCGTCCCCTCTGGACA
>CAZCTI010000087.1:0-5791 GCA_964501385.1 uncultured Clostridia bacterium | reverse complement strand
CAGTGAGAACCGTCCCCTCTGGACATCCCCTCTGGACATTTATTGCAAAGAAAAGACCAGCATGGCTGGTCTTTTATGTCATCCTGGGCGATAGCGAAGGCTCTCACTATTCTTTTACTTTCTTTAAAATTCCTGTGTAGGTGTCATCAAATAGTGCGGCATTTTTTTTGTACATTTCAAATGTTTTGATTATATCATAATCATTCATTGCTTCCACAAAAGCTCTTTCCTTTTCACCTAAGAAATTTAAAACGTACAATCTGTTTACTGAGTATTTGCTGAATATATTTTCATAATCAGCCATATTGTTTATTGCAGGCTTCGGATTTTTTTCAACCATTAATAAATTTATCAGTTCAACAACTTTTGTTTGGTTAAAAGATAATGTTATATTTCTTAAATGTCTATACAAGGTTGTGTCCTTATATAAGGAAAAACTGTAGCTGCCAAAATTATAATTCCTAAAATCAACTAAAGAAGTATCATTATTCAAATCAAAATTTAATTCCAATAAAGAAGGAATATTGTTTGACTTTTTTAAATCTTCATAAACTAAAACTTTCAAAATATCCTTGTTATCATTTTTGATATAGTAAGCATATCTGAAAAATAAAATATTTGCCTTTGAATTATCACTGCCGGTTAAACTGTACCATTTTTTCAGTGCACTCATGTATAGCTTTTCATCCGTATCAAACTTGCTCACTAATGTGAATATTTGCATCAGCTCAGCATCCTTTAAATCATTTCTTGCTGCGATATTTGCCAAAATTTCATTGGCAAACTTCGATTTCTCTGCATTGGAGTAACTTCCGAACACAATCATGTAATAATTTGTACCTGCCAAATTGTGATAACCACTCGAACGCAAGGATTCCATTGTTTTGACAGCATCTAAATCATAAAGGTGTGCATCTTCCGGAAATATCATACCTCCAAATGATACAAATTCTAATGTATCCTTAGCTTTAATAAATTTTTTGTCATTTCCATTGGCAGCACTAAAATTGTAATTGCCAAAATATGAATACATATCTTCGCCTTTGATAGGCATAAAGTCAAATTTAGTGAGATAATTGCTTCCATTGCCGGTTTTAATATCCATGTAAACTCTTTTAATCAATGATGCAGCTTCTGCCCGAGTAATGTTGTTATTACCTTTAAAAGTATTATCTTCATAACCAACAATTATTCCGGCATTTGTAAGTCTTTGAATTACATTGTAATACTTGTTGCTTGCAGCCACATCGTTAAAAGTAAGAGGATTATCATAAATCGCATCCTTGCAGAATGCAGATAAAAGTGCTGCTGATTCCTCTCTGGTGATAGCTCTGTCCGGGTAAAAATCACTACCCGAGAATATATCCTTCAATGTATATTCATTTGTTTTTAAATGTTCATTCATAGAAATAATAAAAGTATAAGACCAATGTTTATCTGACATATCATTGTATGACATATCACTTGTATAAATTTCTTTCATTTGATTCTGTCTGTAAGCGGTTCTAGCTAATATAGTAATAAATTCTGCTCGAGTAATGTTATTTTCCGGTCTGAACGTGAAATCTCCATACCCTCTGAACACCTTAAGGGTATTGGATGCAAAGTTTATATCACTTTCAGCCCAGTGATTAAAAGTATCATAGTAAACGGTTTTTGCCATAGCCGGCTTAATTGACAACACACTAAAAATGATAATTAATAATAATAGCTTTTTAAACTTCTTCAATTTGCGTCATCACCTTCTTTTATAGATAGTTCTTTATTATATTTACCTCCTTTTCACTTATATTAAACACCTTTTCTAACAATATTTCAATGCTAAATTTTCCTAAGTAAGAAAAATTTTGTGCAATGTTTTCCTGAGGCAAATAAACCTTTAAATTATTCAATTTATTTGGATAATATTCATAAACTCCTTTTCCTACCTTTTTAGCCTGACATTTCAAATAAAATTCAAATAATTCAGAATTCAAGTAGGAAAGTAAATAATTTAAAGGTATTTCTTTAGGAAAATGATTCATCAAATAAATATCAGCACTGCAAAAATATTCGTTTTCATCGTAATAGAAATTGTTTTTCTTAGATTTATAAGGGAAAATTATTTTAGGATTTTCATAGTCAGATTTGTCTCTGCCCCATTGAAGCTCATACCATTTACGAAATCCCTTTGCACATTCTCTTCTGTTCATAAGAATATCCTTATATTTAGACAGATAATTAATTGCATTGGGACAATCATTTTCATTCTCTATAATATCCGAATAAATCAGTTTCAAATTATTATATTTGATAGAATTCTTTGATATGTTGCTGTTTTTAATCCATTTTTTGAGAAGAAAACTCTCGATTTTGTATTTTTCGATAACTTCATCATCAATTATAAAAGCTTTGTCATACCCTGTAATAATTCCTTGCTTAATAGTCAATATATCCTTGATATAAGTATTTGAAATACTGTCAATTTTCTCAAAGAGCTTTTCATCTTCATCCTTTAATATTATCCACCCGGAGTCCTTAAGCTTGTCCTGTCTATATTTATAGTATTCGGAAATATTGTTATTTTTTTTGACGTAGGTTAACATATTTTTGTTCCATGAATTTGACAAAGTAATTATTGCAGGACTTATCATAGCCTTTTTAAAGACTTTATTACCATTATAATCCACAATACTTATAATAATAAAATTCTGTTTTATAAAATGTCGTAATTTATCTGCATAAAGAGCTTCCATATAATAGCGGGAGGTAATAAAAGAAATAACACCATTTAACTTAAGCATATCTTTTCCTTTTTTAAAAAAACAGTAGGATATATCCGCCTTGTCATAGTATACATCAGAATATTTTTCATACAGTAAATTTCTATAGGAACTATTTGTGTTCTTATGGCCTACGTAAGGAGGATTGCCTATTATAATATCAAATTTATCCATATTTAAACTGTCCATAAGAAAGTCTGCATTATGTATATTAAATTTCAAGTTTTTTAAACCGCTACAAAATATAAGTCCAATTTTACTTAAAAATATAGAAAAATCATCAATATCTATACCAAAAAGCATATTTTCAATAATAAATCTATTATGGATTTCAGGGTATGCATTATTTATATATTTGTATAATTCAATTAAAAAATAGCCTCCACCGCAGGAAGGGTCTAAAATCGTACAATTCTTATCCATATTTTTAATTTTAAATACAGATTCTATCATACTTTGAATTATTTCAAACGGTGTGTATACCTGCCCAAACTGTTTTTTCTCACTATTGGTAAGAAGCTCCTCATAAAGTGATGCGGGATAAAAGTTTGAAACAGTATCCGCGGCATTATTCATAAGCAAAGCAATTTTTTCTTGTACGACCTTGTTATGTAAGTCAAATTTGTCATATTCTTTGAATACTGATAAATCATCTGCACCTATATCACAAAAATTTATATGATACAATTCATTGCAAACCAAAAAAACTACATATTTGACCCTGCTAATATAGTCACAGCCTTCAAGTTCATTGATTACAGCCTTAATTTCCATTAATAATGAATTGTTCATACTGCCCCTTGAATTGTATCTTTATGTATACATTAACATGTTTTGGGAATTTAAGCAATACAATCAGTAGTTTTCTGCTATATAGTTACAGCACAAAACGGGAGGTGATAAAATGGCAGTAATTACAAATCAGGCAGATTCAAAATTAAAAGTAGTTTATCTTGCTGGAGTTGACAACAACAACAAAAATATCATAAAAAACAAAACATTTGCTAATGTAAAATCAGCATCACAAAATGAAAACCTGTTTAATTTTGCGGTTGCTATTTCGCAGTTGCAAGATTATGAATTATCTAACATTGTAAGATTTGATGAATATCAATTGCTTGAAGAAGTATAAGAAGTATAAGTAATATTTGATTTTGCAATGGAAGGGGTGATATAATGGCTAAAAAGTTGGTAATGTCTTTTTTAACTGTCCAGGGAGCAACATCTTCCATGACTGTAGATGCTCCAAAGGACGGATTGACAGAAGCTGAAGTAAGAGCAGTGATGGAATCAATCATAACACAGAACCTTTTTAATACTTCCAAAGGCGATTTGGCAGAAATAAAATCAGCACAAATAATTACTACAACAGAAGAAATTTTAATATAATTAGTTATTAACCTATGATATAATTATCAAAACAAAAGAATAGATGCAATTGGCATTAATCCGAAGGCAAAGCCTTCGTCATTGCTATGAATAAGCTGCGTAGCAGCGTGTCATTCTGAACCGCAGGTGAAAGATGCCCTAACCCTATTTTTCAGAGTGCTTTTTCTCTGAAAAATAGCGGTAGGTCATTCGCAACGAAATCCCAATTTATGCGACGTAAGGAGCAAATAAATTGGTGATTGAGACTGCGTAATCTCATTTTTTAAAAACCTGAGATCCTTCGCTTCGGTCAGGATGGCGTACATATAGAACAATTTACCCAAGGAGGAGAAAATGATAGACAAATACCCAAATTTAAAAAACGTGTCGGAAATGAAAGAAGTATTCTGGATTAATCCAAAATTAATACCATATGAAGAAGCTCAATCTTTAATAAATATTGATTTAGCAGCTATAGATGATGCAGAAATCAGGTTAAAGAAATTTGCTCCATTAATAGAAAAAGTATTTCCGGAGACTGCTAAATCCCATGGTATAATTGAATCCCCTCTAAAAGAAATTCCCAATATGAAAAATAAGCTCATGGAAGCAAATAAACATATTTCGGGGAAACTATTGCTTAAAATGGACAGTCATTTGGCAATTGCAGGAAGCGTGAAAGCAAGAGGCGGTATATATGAAGTTTTAAAGTATGCGGAAACATTGGCACTTAAAGATGGAATATTAAATGAAGATGATGATTATTCCATATTGGCAGAGCAAAAATATAAAGACTTTTTTGGCAAATACAAAATTCAGGTAGGCTCAACCGGAAATTTAGGCTTAAGTATAGGTATAACGTCAGCAGCTCTTGGATTTAATGTTATAGTACATATGTCACAGGATGCAAAACAATGGAAAAAAGATTTGCTAAGATCTAAAGGGGCAACTGTTGTTGAATATGACAGTGATTTTTCAAAAGCCGTGGAAGAAGGACGCAAAATGTCAGACCAAGACAGTATGAGTTATTTTGTAGATGATGAAAATTCAATGAATTTGTTCTTAGGCTACAGCGTTGCTGCAAGAAGATTAAAAGAACAACTAACCAATATGAATATAATTATTGATGAAAATAATCCTTTGTTTGTTTATCTGCCCTGCGGAGTGGGAGGGGCCCCGGGAGGCATTACATACGGACTTAAATCCGTCTATAAAACAAACGTCCATTGTTTCTTCGTAGAACCAACCCATGCACCAAGCATGCTCTTAGGAATGGCTACAGGGCTGCATGATGAAGTAAGCGTTCAGGATTTTGGAATAGACGGAAAAACCCATGCCGACGGCTTGGCAGTGGGAAGACCTTCTAAATTGGTTGGAAAAATGATGGACTATATATTGGGAGGAGTATTTACGGTAGATGATTATAAATTGTACGATTATATGCGTTACCTCCATGAAACAGAAAATATAAATATTGAGCCATCTGCATGTGCTGCTTTTGAAGGAAGCAAGCTTGAAAATACTGAAGAGGGCAAACAATACATAAAAGACCACAACCTTGAAAATATAATGCAAAATGCAATACACATAGCATGGGCAACCGGAGGAAGCTTAGTACCAGAAGAAATAAACAAACAGTTCCTACAAACCCATATATGAGA
>CAZCTI010000086.1:0-8200 GCA_964501385.1 uncultured Clostridia bacterium | reverse complement strand
CTTGAGTTGCCGGTTTGTCTTGAGGCTATATCTGATGAAAATATTTTCAAATCATTGTCTAAACCTGTTGCAAAACTCATTACGCTAAACTTACCATGCATTGAGTTTGAATAATACCAACTAGGCGGTTCTTTCATTATGCTGTCGAAATTCTTAGCCCATTTGTCTGTTACCCCAAGAACCATTGCAAAGGGCAATACATTATAAAAATAATTGGGGTTTTCATCAACCAAAAGCTTTATTCTGTCTAATTCCGCAACCTTGATAAACTCCTTAAACCCCATGAGTTTTTCTTGGTACCACCTACCTAAATTAGTCCGCCGCCTACATAGATTTGACATAAGACCAAGCATTGCAGCCGAGGCTAATGAAAAGATACCCCCTAATACATTACCATATAAACTTAATGAATATATAAAAGTGCCGCAAATTGCTCCGCAAAATATAAGAGCAAAAAGTAATTGTATAAATTTTTCCCCTTTTTTTATTCCCTTCCAATTCTTCAAAATATGCATTAAGAAATTGAAAGCTGCCATTATAACTACAGACATTATGATACTCTTAAACAGCAGCCCTGCTTCACCAACATTAGCTGATTCTTTCATTGCCATATAGGAATACGGCAATGTGCTTATTACTCCTATCAACAAAAGCAACAAGCGGCACAATATATTTGCTTTACTGAAGATTCGAGTTTCTTCATTATCTTCAAAACTTCGTTTAACTTGCTTTTTTACATGCTCCCCCACAGTGTAAAAATGATTTTCCAATTGCTCAGTTCTAACCTTTACTCCATCTCCCATATAAAATAGTCCCTCAAACATTTCCTTTTCATAATCCTGGCTGTCCTCAGTTATATCTCTAAGTTTTGTAAGTGTAAAACTCTTTTTATTGCTAAATGTCTTTTTAACAATTTCTTCGGTTATAGATAGATATCCTTTGTCTGCCCAATAAATAATAAGTGAAGTTATATCGAAAGAATCTACCCTTCCATCAATTAAAAACCCTGCATCTGCACTGGTCAATCCTTGAGGCGGGTAAAATTCAACTGTTGGAAATACTTGCTTTTTGCGTCCCACCAACACCCAGAGTATTGTGCCTGCAAGAGCACATATAATTGACACTAACAATCCGTAAGGCACATCAGAGCTTATTCTTTCTGCTTGTGAAAAATATCCTTCCGGCAGGGGTAAAGCAATAGTAAGAGAATCATTAGGCCTAAGAGCTATCATCAATGATCCCTTTATGGTATTTCCCTCAATATTCCAGTCCACACCATCATGCTTTGTGCTTCCTTTTTTCCCATAGGTGAAATACAGCCTGTCCGGAGTAAATGCTTTGGGCATATTTATTTTGAAAGTAACATTTTCAATTGTGCAGTCCCAGTCATTTCCAATCAAATTCCAGTAGAGTTCATCTCTGTCATCTAAATAGTCATCTCCTAGGGTATACACATAACCTATTGTATATTTTTCTGAGGATGATGCGTATCTGTCAAGGTCTCCTATTTTGATTTCAATATTATTTGTTACTTTCTCAGTAGAAAATTTATGGTCAAAAACATCTATGTCAGAAATTAATGCAATCCTTCCTCTGTTTGTTTTCAAAGGCAAACTTCTGATAATGCCGTGCCTTTGCTCAGTAAAATTAACATGAATGGTTTCAATTACTGCATAAGAATTATCCTCATATACAGTAATATCGATATTGTATGAAGTAATATTAAATGCTTCAGCTGCCAAAGCAGGTACTGTCAAAACTGCTAAAAAGGATATGATTGCTAAAGTACAAAGCATTAGAGTTTTTTTCATTACCTCACCTCTAATCAAAAGCGTATTTCAACATTTTGACGCTCATATTCATCAGCCATAAAATATGGATATCTATTGAATCCAAAAAGTTTTGCAAACAAATTTGAAGGAAATATTTCCACCTTGTTGTTCATAACCTTAACAACTCCGTTATAATACTTTCGAGACTGAGATATTTCATCTTCCAAGTCTGCCAGTTGAGTTTGAAGTTCTAAATAATTTTCATTAGCCTTGAGCTCAGGATACCCCTCAGAAATTGCAAAAAGAGATTTTAAAGCTCCGGACAGCATATTTTCATTTTGACCTCGCTCTTCTACAGTACTTGCCTTAATTGCCATACTTCTTGCTTGCACAATGCGGTCCAAGGTTTCTTTTTCATGCATTGAATACTGTTTTACTATTTCTACTAATCTTGGTATCATCTCATACCGTTTCTTTAAATACACATCCATAGTGGAAAAAGCTTCTTCTATTTGATTCCGGGATTTAACAAAACCGTTATAAGACAAGATTACCGATACTCCCAATATAACTAGGATGATAAAAATAATTGCTATGAATATTTCCATTTTTCTTCCCCTTTCAAAATAAAGTTATTAAATATTAAATACTTGAAGTTGCTTTTAGCCACAAATAGATGTAAGCAACATAAATTATTACTGCAATTAGATAATAAAACAGTAAAGCTTTAGCGAAATTACTTTTGTTGGGATTTTGTTTTTTAAAAAATCCCCATTTTACAAATAGTATTATATTTACAATCGGAATACCTGATAAAAAAATCATCCATACATACTGCCCAAAACTAATTATATCTGCAGTTCCTCCAAGGTGGGATTCAGATGGATGGTGCATTGTCGCTTCTCTCCTGTATGGCTCAGATGGCTGGTGCGGTGTCATTTCTCTCCTGTATGGCTCAGACGGCTGACGAGGCACAGTTTGCCTCATAACAGGAGGCACGGGTCCTTTATGCCCACCAGTGCCGGGCTCATTAATTGTGTTGATACTTTCTTCACTTATCTGCGTTTCGTTTCCTTCTAGTGCTATTTTATTGCCGCATTCTGAGCAAAATACAGAATTATCGAGAAGCTTAGTTCCGCAATTTTCACAAAACATAGTTTCCTCCTTATTATCAAGAGATATTTGTCATTATGACGCTTTAACCCAAAGAATCTGCTTTTAATAATATACACCCACACCTTTGACAATAATTATTGCGTATGTCGCTAATACTTCGACAGCTTGCACAAAAAATTATTGTATCCAAGGACTTATCATATTTTTCAATGCAATTTAAATATTTGCCTCCATGATAGTGCAGATAATCGCCTATATTGAAGTAATCATATTGCACACTATCATCTTCCTTTAACTCAATAATATCATTGTTTTGCTTCCGTATATAAACAATATATTCTGTATATGATTCTTTGTACTTCTTCCCTTGGCGGTCTTTTTTGCTTCTTGTTTTTTGAAATATTTTTTTATCTTCGACAATTCCATCCCAGTCAGGCTTATTCCCGCTTTTCTTAAATATGAATAAAATACCAATACCCCAGAATGCTGCTAATATACCTCCGATAACCATTATACCTTCAGTGTCAAATTCTATTTCCCCTGAAAGAAGCATTACTCCGGGAACTAGTATACTTATGCCTATGAGCCAAATTAGGCTATATTTTCTATCATTTATAATATATTTCTTAAAACAGGGATGAGCTGCATTATTTGACCAGCCTATACCTCCTACTCCTAAGGCAGAAATATTCCCATACTTCCCCTCTCCACTATATTTAGAGCCACAGTTAGGGCAGATTCTTTTCCCTTTTTCAATTCTATTGCCGCAGTTCCAGCAAAAAAAGTTTCCATAACCTATAATTTTCTTAGCCATATATCACCTCAGTGCAATTAATCATTTCTGCTCATACACCATACATTGTCGGAGTTATCCCCGTTTCAAAACGAAATTTATTAATCATTTCACTCATAGCCTCAGGCTCGATATCAGGACGTACAATACGCAAATTTTGCATTTGCTTTTCATTGCCATAGGTAAACGAAATAAAATCATTCCCAATTTCCATTGCTGTCAGACGAATGCCATCTTGATTAAATTTTGCAATTTTGCCATTAAAAAGAATTCCAAAATATGAAACAAATACTTCATTATCTTCTATTTTCTTATGAGGTTGTTCTTTACTGGATACTTCGCTTACAACTGCAGTTTTCACTTTCAATATAAAATTTTCCAGTATTAGTTTAGCTATTTTAAAATTATTAACCTCAATTATTAAAAGTCTTATAAATATAACTTCTGCAGCTATTAAGATTATTACTATTACATTAATTTGAACATTAATGTTTTCACCCTGTAAAGCAAAGTGCCGGGTGCATGCTGCTGTTAACAAACATATTATTAAAATGTAACTAATTATTTTTCTTATAATTGTATTCATTGTACCCACCCCAGCATTGCTCCCAAAAAACTTTAATATTTGCGTGCAATATATTAATATATTGTACAGAACAAAACTTATCCCCCAACAAATTATTCAATTTAAATTTTATGCATACTTCATTTATGTAAATTATAGCAACAAAAAATACAAAAAAAAACACCCGAATAGGGTAGTTTTCTTGAAAACTGCCCTACCCTTTTCGGGTAGGTGAGGTTATTTTTTTATTCTAATGATATTAACAGGTTTCTTTTTCCATCACTATATCAATAAGTTCTGCTCTACTTTGAATATTGAATTTGGAGTAAACATTTTTAACATAATATTTTACTGTATTTTCGCTAATGAATAGCTCAGCAGCAATAGTCTTATATGTTTTCCCTTGCAGAAGAAGTGTTGCCACTTGTTTTTCCCTTCCAGACAAATTGCCGAATACTGAAATTTTATCTATCTGCTTATTTTGCTTAAATTCCGACATTCCAGTAAATTCAGTAAGAAAGGTGTGTCCTTTAAGCAAGGAAGAAAGGTGTTTGTTTAGAGGAGGTAAAAGGACCAAAGTTATACAAACTACTGCAAATGCAAGCAGGGATGGATTTACGCTCTGTAAATTATTTTCGATTAAATTATTACCAATAAGTCCCCCCAATACTATACCCAACACATTAGCAGAAAGCCCTATACCGAGAATTTTGGCAGGGTTTTCATGATAGTCAAGCATTACACCCAATATACTCCAGAAAAATAAATCGTACACTCCGTATGAGCCAAGCATAAGTGTATTTACTATAAAATAACTTGTTACAGACCGGTCAAGGGTTATAAAGGCTGTAAATGAAAGACCAATCATTGCTATAGCAACATAAAGTATATAGGATGACTTGAAATTTTGAGAAATATTTCTCAGTATAAATATTGCCGCAATATAAGGAACTGCCCAATACCAGCTTGTCAATGACTTTAAGTGCTCAAATGCAGGATTTATCACATGGTACATCAAGCCTGAATTTGTTGTTAATATTACTATAAAAATATAAAAGAATAATAAAAGGTTTGAAATGCTTAAGTTGTTCTTCTTTTTAACTTGGTTGGAATCATTGGCAGGTAGTTTTAGAGCGAGTAAAAAGGCACTCACAAGCATAAGTATGGACAATGAAAGTCCTGTGTAAGGGGATAAATGTATTGCAGCCACATTTAAAAGTATCATCAATATATTGGAAATAATAAGCATGTCTGCAGCTATTTTAATACGTTCATTTTTCTCAGAAATTGTTTTATAATAAAATCCCCATGCGGCAACACAGCAACCCGATATAAACGAGCCTGAAATTATCCCTATATTCCACATTGTTGACGGTGAAAAGAAAAATATTAAGGACAAGGCAATAAAAAAGGGATAGGAATAAAGGAAAAGCTGTTTTGCACGATGTTTTGTTTTAATAATAAATCCGCCAAGAAATAATCCTAAAAACATAGCAACAGAACTTGTAAATATAGTAGAATTCACTGCAAAATTATACTGTTTGGCAAGCTGTTGAAATAATTGCCCTTCAAATAGAAATGACAGCATCCATGCAGAAAATAATGAATGAACCAATACAGGCATATTTCGCTCATTCAAATCAATAAACAGAAAATTTTTATGTTTGCTTTTAACTGTCATATTTCGAGCCCCCAAAAATTATTTGCCGCTGTTGACTATGTACTCATATTTATAAAATGAATTTTAATACTAATATTATTTTATATTATACTAAATTATATCATGAATTACAATCCCCTGCCCAAAATAGGCAGGGGATTTCGGTTTCATACAATCTACCTGTTTCATTTGCTGGCATTTTTCAATACAAAGTTATTTTTTCTGTAACATATAAATTTCTCCAATACTCATGCCGAAATTTCCATAAACCAATTGTTCAAAATAGCTAAGCGGTTCATCGTAAAAATCATCACCCTCTGTTCCACAGGTATTATTAAATATCTGTTTTACCGTATCATAGTCTGGATATTCACCGGTATATTTGTTTTCAGCCGGATAGTAGTCATAGCCGGCACCTTCATTGTCTTTTTCCGATGTTATATGATACTTATCCTCCTCCTGGTGATATGTTATCCTCAAGAAATATCCATTGACCTCATCCATAAATTCAATATTCCAGTCACAGTCAAATTCCCCCCATTCAGGTCTGTGTATTGCTACTGATGTATAGTGCGGCTCGTGTTGTTCATAAACACCGCACAAACCCTCTTTATCGAATCCGAAACCCATCTTGGCAAGTGAAAATTCCGGTTCAATATAGGCGGACATGGCGTTCTTAAAATCATCAGTTGTTTCGCGTATATATATATTACTGCCAACAGCATCAAAGACAAGCTCAATATTCATAATGCCGTAGGATAAGCCCATTTTGTGGGTATTGGCATCATACCAGTTGCTATTTATATTCTCAATAATATTTGCCTCTACAATGTTAAAATTATCTATATCATAACGCATATCAACCGTGACTTCGTTTTTATGAAGATTCAAAGTCATAACACATTCTTCATACATGGGTGTCGTGTCAAAATAA
Source organism: uncultured Clostridia bacterium (assembly GCA_964501385.1). Classification (GTDB taxonomy): domain Bacteria; phylum Bacillota; class Clostridia; order Tissierellales; family Sedimentibacteraceae; genus Sedimentibacter. The sequence goes on along the minus strand of CAZCTI010000086.1, from coordinate 1,360 downwards.
TCATCAAGTAAAGCTAATGCATTCACATTAAAGTTATCTCCAACAAGTTGAATATTACGCAGAGCTTCCTCATCATCGAGATTGACTGTTATATCAATGTGATAACCGTCTACATATGAATAACGGTCATCATTAGGGTCAGTTTTCCTGACGGTAAATGTCTCACTGCCTTCAGCACTTAAAAACTCACAAAAGTTATTGCTTTTGAAATCCTCAACATATTTAGATGCTGTTTCTTCATTTTGTCCAGCTAAATTTGCCAAAAAAATTACTGACTTGTCAGTTTCGTCCTCAGCAGTCATGGACAGAACATAATGTGGCTTGCCGCCGATTTTCTCCACACCCATGTTGAACGATGCCCCATACACGCTGAAATTATCAGGAAAAACCACATCACCGTAAGGATTTAATTCGCTGCTGAATATGTCTTCCGGTACAAAAAGCTCTGTCTCGGGAGTAGGAGCAGGAATAGGTGTTTCATCTTGATTATTCTGTTCTTCCTCCACCTCTTGAGCCGGTGCAGACATTTCAGGCAGCTCTTCTTGTTTAGAGCATGAAGCAGATAAAACAATCAACAAAATCAACATAAATATTGATAAAAACCTTTTCATATTTAACACCTCCTAAATTAATTTATAAATTTTATCCTTCACGAAAAGAATAAAAAAATACTTATACTAAAGAAAAATTTTTTAAATTTTACGGCTTAATAATCTAATTATTCTAATAAATTCTATTGCACTTTTCAATTTTTGTAAAGATAAATTAATTTTATAAAATTAATTTTGACAAAATACCTTGCATTTATTATACCGTGGTTTATGGTTGACAACAATGTATGAGAATGAGTGATATATGGCTACAAGTAACTATAAGGCATCTCTTGGGAAGACAAAATAGGTTTAGACAATCAATGGATAGAATTTAAAAAAGACTCTATAAGAGTCTTCTTTTTGTTGCTATTGGTGCACCCTGAGGGATTCGAACCCACGACCTTCCGGTTCGTAGCCGAACACTCTATCCAACTGAGCTAAGGGTGCGTAAATATTTTGGAGGCGCCATCCAGATTTGAACTGGAGATCTAGGTGTTGCAGACCTGTGCCTTACCACTTGGCTATAGCGCCTTAATATAATATTTTATGCGTAAAATCTAAAAGGGTGAATAGAGGGATTCGAACCCTCGACCTCCAGAGCCACAATCTGGCGCCATAACCAACTAGGCCATATCCACCATAAAATAAATTAGGGACATTCCTCTGACCATCAGAGATTTTCCCAATAAAAAGAGGTGTGTCCCTCTTCCTATAAAGCGGGTGAAGGGAATCGGACCCTCGCGACCAGCTTGGAAGGCTGGGGCTCT
>CAZCTI010000085.1:6455-8246 GCA_964501385.1 uncultured Clostridia bacterium | reverse complement strand
TTGATTATTGAAATAATTTCATCAATTTTTTCATCTTCATTACCTTCATTGAATGCCTCTTTTACACACATATGCAAATGAGCTTTCAAAATTTCATTGTTGGCTTTTTTAAGTATTGACTGAACTGCCAATATTTGATTGGAAATATCTACGCAGTATCTGTCTTCTTCAACCATTTTTGAAATACCTTCAATTTGCCCTGCAGCAGTTTTTAATAATCTATTTATTTTATTTTTATCAGCTTTCATTATTCCACCTCCATCACTACCCCCCTGGGGGGTATATTTATATAATAAAGCAATTATTTTACTTTGTCAACTGTATTTTTTAAAAAAGCGAGGTTACAGTTCACACAAATAGTAAGAGCATCAACCCGTTGTCATTCTGAGCCTCAGGCGAAGAATCTCAGGTTTTAAAAATTGAGATCCTTCGCTTTGCTCAGGATGACACCCCATTGTATCTGAACAGTAGCAGCGAGAGCCTTCATTTCACTGTGGTTGACAAAACGTTATTGAAAATTTTTTAAATATTGCTATAATATTAATAATAGATATACTTTTTGTCAGTTTTTAGCTTTTATACTATAAAAATATTAAAAAAGGCAGGTTGTTATGGACAGGAAATTTATTGATAAATTTGGTGTAAGTTTGCCGCGATTAGGCTATGGATGTATGAGATTCCCAACAAAAGAGAACAAAATTGATTTTGAGTATGCAAAACAATTAATTCACCATGCTTACAACAATGGTATAAATTATTTTGATACTGCTTACAATTATCATGGTGGAGAATCAGAAACATTTTTAGGACAAGTATTGACTGAATTTAAAAGGGAAAGTTACTATTTAACAAGCAAGCTTCCGGTATGGAAGGTAAAAGAAGAAGGAGATGCCGAAAAACTCTTTAATGAGCAATTGAAAAAATGCAATACTGAATATTTTGATTTTTATCTTCTTCATTCTTTGCACAAAGAATCAATTGAAACAGTTGAAAAATTCAATTTATATGATTTTATACTGCAAAAGAAAAAAGAAGGAAAAATCAAAAATATCGGATTTTCATTTCATGACAGCAATGAAGTTTTAAAAAAATTTGCTTCTGCACATAAATGGGACTTTATACAGCTTCAGATAAATTATTGGGACTGGGAAGAAGATGATGCAAAAAGCATGTATGAAACATTGGTAAACTTAGACATTCCTTGCTTTGTTATGGAGCCTGTAAGAGGAGGATTCTTAGCATCCTTTGCACCTCATGCAATGAAACGCTTTGAAAACTATCATCCTGATAAAAGCATTGCCTCATGGGCACTTAGATGGGTTGCATCACTTCCAAATGTAGCCTTGATTTTAAGCGGTATGTCAACTATGGAACAGCTTCAAGATAATTTAGAAACATTTACAGACTTAAAAACAATTACTGATGATGAACAAAAGATTATTGATGAAGTTATTGAGGATTTAAGAAAAATTAAACCCATACCCTGCACAGGGTGCCGTTACTGCATGGATTGTCAATTTGGAGTGGATATACCGGGAGTTTTTGGAGTATACAATGATTACAAGAAATCTGAAAATAAAGATATTGCACTTCGAAGCTACTTTATGTTCATGAGTGACAAAGAACAGGGAGGTAATTGCCAACAATGCGGCGAATGTATGCCAAAATGCCCGCAGCATATTAATATTCCTGAAGAATTGGCAAAAATTCACGCAGAAATGCTGTCGATTAAAAACATGTAGTTTTTATAAGGGAGCAGCTTATTCATAGCAATGACGAAAGCTGTGCACT
>CAZCTI010000085.1:3967-6355 GCA_964501385.1 uncultured Clostridia bacterium | reverse complement strand
CATAAATGTCCACTAAGAACCGTCCCCGATGGGCAAGTTTGTTAACAGAGATGCAATGGAAGCTCCATTGCATTTTTTTGTTCTCACCTTATATGTACCTAAATAAATTTAATTATGCAGCATATGATTATATGAGTACAAATTTTGAGGTGAGTGATGAAAAAACGAAAAATTATTATAGGTACATTGATTTTAACTGTTGCAACTACTTCTGTTCGTTTTGTGGGTATGTTTTTCAGGATTTATTTGGCCAATACCCTTGGTGCAGAAGGTATAGGCTTGTATCAGTTAATCCTTTCATTTTATTTTTTGATGGTTACGTTAGCAACTTCGGGAATAAGAGTTGCTATTTCTAAACTCATTTCAGAAGAAATTGCTGTAGGAAATTATTCCAATGCAAAAAAGGTCCTTAACCAATCCATAGGTATTTCCATTATTACAGGCTTTGCGGCAGGACTTTTTCTTTATTATTTTGCTGATTATGTAGGTGTTCATATATTAAATGACGATAGAACTGTTTTAGCTTTAATATACTTAGCACCAAGTCTTCCTATCATGGCAATTTCAAATTGTTACAAAGGTTATTTTTATGCTTTGGGTAGAGTCACTCAACCCTCCATTATTCAAATGACTGAACAATTCGTAAGAATATTTCTAATATTTTATTTGATGGATACTTTCCTTCCCAAGGGTTTATCCTATGGATGTGCTGCAATAGCCATAGGAATGACTGCAGAAGAAATATTTGCTTTGTTTTTGGTATGGTTTTTCTATATATTTGATAAAAAACCCTACTCTCATAAGCTAAATAAACAACCGGATAATATGGCTTTTAAAATTCTTGGAATTGCCATGCCTCTTTCTGCAACATCAAATTTAAACTCAATACTGAGAACCGTTGAAAACACATTGATTCCTGCAAGGCTTTTGCTGTATGGTCTTTCTTCAGAAACAGCCATAAGCCTTTATGGAATGATTAAGGGAATGGTTTTGCCCATATTATTTTTCCCATCTTCAATACTGACATCACTTTCATCCTTGCTAATACCTGCCGTAGCAGGTGACAATGCTGTTGCCAATGAAAAAAGTGTTACAAGAACATTATCTATGGTAATACATTTTACAGCTATTTCAGGAATATTGGTTGTTGCAGTATTTGTTGCATTTCCCAACGAAATAGCCATGACAGTTTACAATGACTCACAGGTTGGTCGAATGATAAAATTAATATCATATGTTTGTCCATTTATGTATTTAAACATGGTTATATCATCCATGCTAAATGCCCTTGGTGAGCAGGTAAGTTCTTTTATTGTTAATATTATAGAATCCGCATTAAAAATTTCCATAATATATTTCTTCGTTCCTGTTTACGGGTTCAATGCATATTTGTTTGCACTTTTTATAACTACCATTCTTAATACAATTTTATATTTGCTAAGATTATTGCAAGTGTCTTGCATTGTATTTGATATTTCGAACTGGATTTTCAAACCCATTGTTGCTGCAGGAATTGCAGGGATTTTATCAAAAAATATATACTTGTTTTTTATTCTAAATTCTTCTCATCACATTATTTCCTTAATTTCGTCAATAATAATATTATCATTAGTATATTTAATGGGCTTAATTTTATCTAAAAGCATTCACTTTAATTCAATTAACATTAAAAAACTTTATTTACATAAATTATGCAATAACTGAAATTTTACATATAAAAAGCATAAATTGGCATCTGTATAAAGGCATATTTCTACAAATACTCCAAATAATAAATTTAAAGGAGTGAGAATATGCAGTATGATGCAATGAATTTTATGCTGTTTTTTTTAGTATACGGTTTTATGGGATTCTTGCTGGAAACTATATTTAGAAGTATTTCAGACAGGAAAATTTATATCAGCAGGGGATTTCTCACAAAAGGATTTTGCCCTTTGTATGGTATTTGTGCAGTTTTAATAATTGAAATTTTTACATTATGTGAATTGTCAATTAACAGCTCCCTATTGGCTCTTATAAGTGCAACAGTTGGAAGCATTGCTATGGTAACACTTTTAGAATATATTACAGGCAGAATGCTTGATAGGGTTTTCAATTATAAATTGTGGGATTACAGTGCATATCCCTTTAATCTGCATTCTTATATTTGCCTTGAATTTTCATTATTATGGGGTATACTTGCTCTATTGCTATCCAACTTCGTGCACCCTGTAATGGAAGTATTACTTTATGTTATACCTTATAATATAAGAATAATTTTTACCATTGTATTTTTATCAATGCTGTTTGTAAATGCATCTTTCCAGCTAAGGAACAGGTACACATTTCTAAGGTAGAAATAGGTTGGATTAAGCTATAAGCTTTTAATGGAGAAGAGGAATTCTATAT
>CAZCTI010000085.1:0-3867 GCA_964501385.1 uncultured Clostridia bacterium | reverse complement strand
TACTCTGGGGAACTCTGGGGACGGACCTTGAAATTCCACCCTTTGGGAATTTCAAGGTCCGTCCCCAGAATGCTTTCCTGTTATCCTGTAATTAATAACTCATCTATAGGTCTTCCCGGTGGTACTATAGGATAAACACTGCAGTCATGGTCAATTTTACATTCTAAGAAAATCGGTTCATTTAAACCATCTGTTTCATTTAATATTTTTTTTAACTCATCCATGGAACATGCTTTATATGCTTTTATGCCGTAGGCAGCACTAAGCATCTGATAATTTACATCATCATAATTGTCTGTTTCAGAATACCTTGCATTGCTGAACATTCTTTGCCATTGTCTTACCATGCCTAATGTATTATTATTGAACATCACCATTTTTACAGGCAGCTTATATTTTGCAATTGTAACTAATTCTTCACAATTCATTCTAAAACTTCCGTCTCCGGTAATTAGAACAGTTTTCTTATGTGGATTTCCTACCTGGGCACCAATAGCTGCACCCATACCAAATCCCATGGTTCCCAAACCTCCGGATGTAATAAATTCATCAGACTTATTAAACTGCCAAAATTGACCCGTCCACATTTGATGCTGCCCTACATCTGTAGCAACTATGGTGTCTTCTTTATAATGTTCATTTATTTCTTTAAGAATATTTTCAGGCACAAATTGTCCTTCAATATCTTTTGATAACTTTTTGGACATTATCTCATCCAGCCACTTGCTTCTGTCCTTTTTTTCTGACTTTTCCAAAAGCTTAGTTAATATGTCAGTCATATTTCCAATCAAAGGAATACTTTCATAAGTATTTTTATCAACCTCCGTTGAATCAATATCAATATGAATTATTTTAGCACCTTTGGCAAACTTGTCGGGACTTCCTATAACTCTGTCGCTAAATCTTGCTCCCATGGCTATTAATAAATCACAATTAGTAACCGCCATGTTTGTTTCCATGGAGCCATGCATACCAACAAATCCAAGAGATAACTTGTTGCTTCTTGGAATGGTTCCTAATCCCATGAAGCTGTTGCATACAGGTATTCCTGTTTTCTCTGCAAATTCAACAAGCAGAGAATCATTTTTGGAAATTCTCACCCCTCCTCCTGCATAAATAACAGGGCGTTGTGCGTTGTTTATTAATTCGGCTGCCATATTTAACTTTTCTTCATCGGGCACTAAGTTTTCAACCTCATGTTCTAAGCTGTTTCCTTTATATTCACAGGTATGTAAAAAAACATCCTTTGGAACATCCACCAATACAGGTCCCGGCCTTCCTTCCAATGCAACATCCACGGCTTCTCTCATAACATATTCCAACTCTTCTGTCTTCCTTACCATGTAGCTGTGCTTTGTAACAGACAAAGTCATGCCCGTTATATCAACTTCCTGGAATGAATCCTTTCCTATTAAAGGATTAGCAACCTGACCGCATATAACAAGCAAAGGCACGGAGTCCATATAAGCATTAGCAATACCGGTTACTGTATTTGTGGCACCGGGACCTGATGTTGCTATAAATACTCCTAATTTGCCTGTGCTTCTTGCATAGCCATCTGCTGCATGAACTCCGTTTTGTTCGTGAGCAGGTCTGTATACCTTAAAATAATCAAGCTCATCATATAGAGCATCAAAGAAAGGTATAACAGCCCCTCCGGGGTATCCGAACAAATTGTCAATACCCTTCTCCTTTAAAACTTTTAATATTATTTGTGAGCCTGATAATTTCATAATTGCACCATTCCTTTTTATTCTTGCCCCTCTACAGGTTTATTAATCCATGACATCATTGACCTTAACTTTTTGCCTGTTTCAATGATTGGATGTTGTAATTCCATATTTTTTATTAAATTGAACTTCGGTCTTCCTGCTTGATTTTCTAAAATCCAATTGCCTGCAAATGTTCCGTCTTGGACTTCTTTTAATACCTTTTTCATTTCCTTTCGGGTTTCTTCATTGACAATTCTTCTACCTGTTGCATAATCTCCATATTCAGCTGTATCACTTACAGAATATCTCATATTTTCAAATCCGCCTTCATAAATTAAATCAACAATGAGCTTCATTTCATGCAGACATTCAAAATATGCAATTTCCGGTTGATATCCTGCCTCTGTAAGTGTATCAAAGCCTGCTTTAATAAGTTCTGTTATTCCCCCGCATAGAACTGCCTGTTCACCAAATAAATCCGTTTCCGTTTCTTCTTTAAATGTTGTTTCAATTACACCTGCTCTTGTACCTCCGATTCCCTTGGCATAGGCAAGTGTTAAATCCTTGCATTTTCCTGTATAATCCTGGTGTACTGCAAATACATTGGGAACTCCCATTCCTTCAGTATATGTTCTTCTTACCAAGTGTCCGGGACCCTTTGGGGCAACCATGAACACATCAATATTTTTAGGCGGAACTATCTGATGGAAATGAATATTAAATCCATGAGCAAACGCTAAAGCATCTCCTTCTTTTAAATTTGGTGCTATACATTCTTCATATATTCTCTTTTGCTCTGTATCCGGTGCTAAAACCATGATTACATCTGCTTCCTTAGCCGCTTCTGCAACAGTTTTTACTGTAAGACCGTGAGACTCAGCTTTAGCTTTTGATTTGCTGCCTTCCTTAAGTCCCACCAATACATTTACACCACTTTCCTTTAAATTAAGTGCGTGAGCATGACCTTGGCTTCCATATCCTACAATTGCCACTGTTTTTCCTTCCAATACTTTTAAATCTGCATCCTTATCATAATACATTCTTCCCATTTTATTTTCCTCCAAATTTATTGTTTTTTTGTGATTCATAAACTCTCATCACGAGGGCGTAGCCATCGTCATTACTATTAATACACGTAAGTGTCATTCTGAATGCAGTGAAAGATGCCTTAAACCTATTTTTCAGAGTCTTTTTCTGAAAAATATGGGTAGGTCATTCTCTGTGTGGAATCTCATCTTTCGACCAATACATTACACATACTCAGATACATCATAAACGTCTACTAATTTTTGCATTTGAAGAACTGCTCTATCAAAGCTGTTTCTTTTTTCATCCTCTAAAGTAATTTTAAAAACAGAATTATTTTCATCCAATGAAGACATGCTAAATTCTCTTACATCAAACTGCTTTCTCCTTAAAGTAGTTAAAACCCTCACTGCTGAATCCATTCCTTTTGATACTTTAAAACTGATTGTCCTGCACATAATTTTCCTCCTATATTATTTTGGTTTCAACTGAATGAAAAGCTAGTTCGTCAATCGTGGAACACAGAAGAATTCATCAATTTATCAGCTCGCTCTGCTCGCATAAAATTGGATTCCGCTGCATAAGTCCTACCGCTATTTGTTTTTCGCTATTGCTCGAACAAATAGGGTTATGGCTATAAAAAAAACCTCTCGTCTCTATATACATACAGATGTATATAGGGACGAAAGGTCTTTCGCGGTACCACCCTATTTTACGATAAAAAAATATCGCCTCATTCAAGTCGAAAAAACTAAAAGTTTTTTGAACCCTATTCTTGTAACGCAGAAATACGTCTTCGTCTACTTTATTCGACTCAGAAGCTCAGGAGTGATCATTATATCTCATAACACCGATTTTCACCACCCATCGGCTCTCTGAAGTTATATTTAAGATATTTTTGTCTCCGTCAAAGCATTTTTTTAACTTGTTATGGATTATATAATGAGCGATATGAATTTGTCAACAGTTATTTTAAATTTTTTTAAACAGTGGGGATATTATATTACTGTTCACTCATATAATAATAAGAACGTCAGTTCGTTGTCATTGCTATGAATAAGTAGTGAAGCAGCATGTCATTCTGAACCGTAGGTGAAGAATCTCAAGTACGGGGACATTCCTCTTACAT
>CAZCTI010000084.1:0-8321 GCA_964501385.1 uncultured Clostridia bacterium | reverse complement strand
AAGTAGGTGTTTCGAAAGAGTCTATAATTAAAGAATACAATAAGAGAAGTACTAAGCAAAAAACTTTGATTAAGACTGCAAAACCTGTTAAACCACAGGTTACAAAGATTACTACATGCCACGAAGAGGAGCTTATTAAACTGATACTTTTAAACAATGATTTTGCACTTAAGCTTAGTGAGATAGTCAATGAAGATACCTTTAAGGACTTAAAATACTATAATATAATAAAAGAGCTGTATGAATGCAGAATTAACGATATAAGTATTGATAGTGAAAGCTTGAACAAAATATTAGATGGTAGCATGGATGTAAATTTGCAGATTGACAATGTTGATTATGATAATTTAGAGGCTTTATTCAAAGATTGTATGAAAAGACTTATATTAAAATATTATGATGAAAAGAGAAATATATTGAGAAACAGTATAAAACAATCTGATAATTCAAACAGTAAGGAAATTATTACGAATGAAATATTTTGCCTCGCTAAAAAGATTAAATCAACTAAGGAGGAGGTCAACTGACAATGGGTGAAAACAAAAATATATCTGTAATTTCGGAAGATGAAAGACAAAAAAATGCTGAAATGTTACAGAAGATAGACTCCATAAAAAATAAATTAATTGAAAAAGGCAAGAGAAACGGTTTTATAACATATAAGGAAGTTTTAAGGTCATTTGAAAAACTTGATATCAATCCGGAATTTATAGATGATTTTTATAAACAAGCAGAAGACAACGATCTTGAAATATTGGGATTTCAAGATGATATGATACCTGAAAAGGTTGATGACACTGATGAAACTGATACAAAGGAAGAAGCTGATTTTTTTGTAAGCCAATCTGACGATGATATTCTTAAAGGTGTTAATATTGATGACCCGGTAAGAATGTACTTAAAGGAAATTGGAAAAGTTGCTTTGTTGACTGCAAACGAAGAGGTGGAATTAGCCAAAAGAATGCAGGAAGGCGATGAAGAGGCCAAGAAAAGATTAGCAGAAGCCAATTTAAGGTTAGTTGTGAGCATTGCTAAAAGATATGTGGGAAGAGGAATGCTTTTTCTTGATTTAATTCAGGAAGGAAACCTTGGACTTATTAAAGCAGTTGAAAAATTTGATTATACTAAAGGCTTTAAATTCAGCACATATGCAACTTGGTGGATACGACAGGCTATTACAAGAGCAATTGCCGATCAGGCAAGGACTATAAGAATACCTGTACATATGGTTGAAACCATCAACAAACTTATTAGAATTAAAAGACAGCTTTTACAAGAATTAGGTAGAGATGCCACACCTGAAGAAATAGCTTTGGAAATGGAAATGGAGCCTGAAAAGGTTAGAGAAATACTAAAAATTGCTCAGGAGCCTGTTTCATTAGAAACACCAATTGGTGAAGAAGAAGACAGCCACCTTGGTGATTTTATTCCTGATGATGAAGTTCAAGCACCTTCAGATGTTGCAACATTTACTTTACTTAGGGAGCAATTATCAAATGTTTTGCATACTTTAACAGATAGGGAGCAAAAGGTTCTTAGGCTTCGGTTTGGTTTGGATGACGGAAGGGCAAGGACACTTGAAGAGGTTGGAAAAGAATTTGATGTTACAAGAGAAAGAATACGTCAAATAGAAGCTAAGGCCCTGAGGAAATTAAGACATCCAAGCAGAAGCAAAAAATTGAAGGACTATCTTGAATAAAATTAATTATAAAATTTATTCAATGAACAATGAATATTGAATAATTATAAATTAAAAAAACAAATGGAATTTAAACATTCCATTTGTTTTTTATGAACTAACCCCGTTTATTAAAGGTATGGGGGCACACCTCCATTTCCCTGATATGAATTATTAAAGAGGTAATATGAACAGATTAGAGTGTATTGTATCCATGGTTGACAAATGTAAAACTGTAGCAGATATAGGAGCCGATCATGGTTATGCAGCAGAAATGCTTTTAAAGACAGTAATATGTGAAAATATAATTGCAACAGATTTAAATGTAGGTCCATTAAATAGAGCAAAAGAGCATTTGTCCAATGTTAATCTTAAGGATAAATGTGATTTTAGACTCGGAAGTGGCCTGACTGTTTTAAAAGAAGGGGAAGCTGATGCAATAATAATTGCAGGAATGGGCGGAGATTTAATTTCAGACATTATTGAAACATCAAAAGATATAGCAAAAAATGCCAAACAACTTATATTGCAGCCAATGACTGCTATTGAAAATTTAAGGCGTTACCTTTTTGAAAATGGATTTGAAATAATTGACGAAAAAATTGTGAAGGAGCTTCATCACTTTTATTTTATAATAAAAGCAAAAAAGGGCACTCCTATAATAGAAGACGATATATATTTTGAAATAAGCAAAATATTAATACAAAAAAAAGAGCCGGTTATGATAGATTATATAAATAAAGTAATAAGAACAAATGAAAAAATAATAAGCAGTCTTGAAAAAGCTCATAATGTGGAATATAATGAAAAAATAGAGAACTTAAAAGAAAAAAACAAAACAATAAAGGAATTATTAAAATGAATGTTAATTCTGTAATTAATTTATTAAATAATGATGTGAAATTGAAGGCTCATGAATCCTGGGACAACAGCGGATTGCAAATTGGTTCCGAAATGTCTTACATAAATAAAATTATGTTAACTTTAGACTTGGATTTTGAAGCTGCAGAATATGCAGTTAATGAAAAAGTTGATTTAATTATTACTCATCATCCGTTTTTTTTCAGTTCTATTAAAAAAATTGATATTGATACATATGACGGCAAAATAATCAAATTATTGATTACAAACAATATAAACCTTTACAGTATGCATACAAGTTATGATATGGCTGAACAAGGGGTAAATTATGATTTGGCAAAACGGTTAAATATATTGAATTATCAGGTTCTTCATCCAATAAATATTGATAATAGCGGTTATGGGGGAATAGGAGAAATCTCTCCTGTTAACATTATAGAGTATGCAAAGTTTGTAAAAGAAGCTTTAGAAACTGAATCTGTTAAATTATTTTGCAACAATGATGAAAGAATAATAAGACAAGTAGCATTTTGTGGGGGAAGCGGCGGCGAATTTATTGAAGATGCAATAAATTCAAATGCTGATTTATACATAACAGGTGATATTAAATATCACCAAGCTCAAGTTGCCATTAAAAATGGTTTATGCATTATTGATGCAGGTCATTATAATACAGAAGTGAATTCATTGGATATATTATATGAAATTTTAAAAAGAAACGGTATACAAACAGTTTTGTATAAAAGAAATATGACTAAAGAAAAAATAATTTAGAGGTAGTTATGGATAAAAGTTTTGAATATATGCGTGTTGCAGCGGCAGCACCTTCCTTAAAAGTAGCAGATCCGGATTACAATGTTAATGAAATAGTTTCAATTTCAATGAGAGCAGCAAAAGAAAATATAAGGGTGCTTGTATTTCCGGAGCTTTCTATTACAGGATACACCTGCCAAGATTTGTTTAAACATAAAACATTGATATGTGAATGTGAAGAAGCTTTAGCTAAATTATTGGATAAAACGAAATATTTAAATATGCTTATAGCCGTGGGTATGCCGGTTAAGGTTGACAATCAGCTGTTTAACTGTGCTGTAATATTTAAGGAAGGGAAAATTCTTGGTGTAATTCCAAAAACACATTTGCCTAATTACAATGAATTTTATGAGAACAGATGGTTTGCACCTTCATCGAGCAGAATATCTGATGTAATATTGCTGTGTGAGCAAGAAGTAGTTTTTAATGAAAATTTATTATTTAAGGATGAAATATCATCTCTTTGTATAGGCATAGATATTTGTGAGGATTTGTGGGTAAGTATTCCTCCAAGTTCTTATCATACTATGTATGGTGCAAATTTAATACTTAATTTATCTGCAAGCAACGAAGCAGTCGGCAAAGCAGATTACAGAAGAGATTTAGTAAAAATCCAATCTCAAAAATGTATAACTTCCTATGTTTATTCTTCTTCAAGTGAAGAGGAAAGTACAACGGACTTAGTTTATTCGGGACATTGTATAATTGCTGAGGACGGTAAAATATTAGAAGAAGATAATTTATGCGACGGGATTATTTATTCGGATATCGACTTGGAAAAAATTAGCTACAAAAGGTCAAATTGCAACACTTATATGTCTAATGCAGAAAAAAGAAACTATAAATATATAAACTTTAATTTAGGCTGCAATGAAAATGTTGAATTAGAAAGATTTATAGACCCAAGACCATTTGTACCATCAAATCCTGAAGAAAAAGATACAAGATTAAATAGTATATTAAATTTTCAAGCTACAGGACTCTATCAAAGAATGAAAAAAATCAATTCAAAAAAAGCCGTCATTGGTATTTCAGGAGGACTTGACAGTACATTAGCTTTAATAGTCACTGTTGAAGCATTAATAAAATCAAATTTACCCCTTACAAATATAATTGCAGTTACAATGCCCGGCTTCGGTACTACTGACAGAACGTACAATAACGCACAGATTCTGATGAAGGAATTAGGGGTTTCCTCAAGGGAAATATCCATAAAGGATGCTTGTTTGCAACATTTTAAAGATATTGGTCATAACATTAATAATCATGATGTTACATATGAAAATGCCCAAGCAAGAGAAAGAACTCAAATTTTAATGGATATTGCCAATCAAGAGGGAGGTATTGTTGTAGGAACAGGTGATATGTCTGAGCTTGCATTAGGATGGTGCACTTATAATGGTGATCATATGTCAATGTATGGAGTAAATTCAGGAATTCCAAAAACATTGGTAAAATATATAGTAAAATGGTATGCTGATTTTAAAGCAACAGGAGAAATTAAAAAAGCACTTCTTGACATATGCAATACTCCGGTAAGCCCTGAACTTCTTCCTCCTGACAAGGAAGGAAATATTAGACAGTTTACAGAAAACACTGTTGGTTCCTATGAATTAAATGATTTTTTCCTTTTCAATATGTTAGGTAATGTCTATGGTCCTGAAAAAATATATTATTTAGCAAAAATAGCTTTTAAAGATGAATACTCCGAGGATATTATTCTTGATACATTAAAAAATTTTTACAAAAGATTTTTCACTCAACAGTTTAAACGCTCTTGTATGCCGGATGGGGTGAAGGTAGGCTCCATATCGTTATCTCCAAGAGGAGATCTTAAAATGCCAAGTGATGCCTCATACCAGCTGTGGATGAAAAAATGTGAAAATATTGAAAAATAAATGATGGATAAATCTGTATTTGACATTAAAATATAAATATTGTAGAATAATAAAGAGTAAATTATACAGTCGCATGCTTAAAGCATGAGGAAAGTCCGAGCTCCATAGAGCAGGGTGCCGGGTAATACCCGGTGAGGGTGACCTTAAGGATAGTGCAACAGAAAGAAACCGCCACTTTTGTGGTAAGGATGGAAAGGTGAGGTAAGAGCTCACCAGCAATCAGGCGACTGATTGGCTATGTAAACCCCACCCGGAGCAAGACCAAGAACGGACCGTGGAGTGACTGCTCGTCACAGTCCAAATGGTAGGTCGCTGGAGCTTGCCGGTAACGGCAAGCCTAGATAGATGACTGTTTAATACAGAACTCGGCTTATGTATTTACTCACCAAAAATGTAACTGATATGTCATCCTGAGCGATAGCGAAGGATCTCAAGTTTTAAAAGATGAGATTACACAGTCTCAATCACCAATTTATTTGCTCCTAACGTCGCATAAATTGGGATTTCGTTGCGAATGACCTACCGCTATTTTTCAGACAAAAGAATCTGAAAAATAGGGTTAGGGCATCTTTTTTTTTGTAACAAAATTATTTTAAATGAATAATATAAGTACATGCCAAACAAAAAAAAGGGTGATGAAATGTTTTGTAATATAGTACCATGGTTCTTACTTGGTGTTGGATTTGGTAAATGCAGCGAAAGACGTAATGTTTTAGGTGACAGAGGTAGAAATGACCCGTGCTGTGGAAGGCGAAGAAGATAATAAAAAAGGGGACACTCCTTTATTACTTGTTAAAAGTAATAAAGGAGTGTCCCCAATTTTTTTAAGCTTCTTTTGCTTCTTTTGCCTCTTCAACCTCAATAAACTTTTTTGCTATAATTGCAACAGTTAATAAGATAATAAGTGCCGCAAGCATCCAAATTGCCGGTATAGATATGAATTTAATCAATATGCTGTACAAAAATGAACCTGAAAGTCCGCCTATTTGCATTGTAAATGATTTAACAGATAATACAGATGCTCTAATTTCATTGGGTGTTTCCGAATTAAGAATTACTCCTTCAGGAATGGTTGCAATACCAAACATTAAGTAAATTGAAGCATAAAAAGCGATAAATAAAGGTATATTTGTTTGTAAAGCAGTTAGTATCAACAATAGTGCAATAAATCCTCTCATAACAAGGTACATTTTTCTTAAGTTAAACTTGTATTTTTTAATTGTATTATTTGAAATAATACTTCCTGCCATTGCAGCACCTAAGTACAAAAATGCCATCAATCCTAAAAGTCTTATTGAGTTTCCATCGGGTAAAAATGTAATAAAATGAGGTTGCCAATATGTTTCTAATGCACTTAGAAAAAATCCTGTTGAAAAAACGGAAATAAATATGCATGATACAGTAGTGTTTTTAAAAACAAAGGCTGAGCTGTTTTTTATATGTTGTTTTATTGAAATGCGTTGTTTTTTTTCTATTTTAACAGCATCTGACATATCTGATATGAAGAGTACCGATAAAAATATAACTGCAATTGTTAATATAATCCTTACAAATATATTTAAATCATAAGTTCCTATTGAAGGAAATAACTTAACGGATAATTCAGGGAAAAATCCACCGGACAGAGCTCCCGCTGATAGTCCCAATGCTTCTAATACAGAAAGTCTTGTTGTTATATTGTGCAGTTTATCCTTCCCGAAATTATCTATGTAATAATCAATGAATAACGCATCGAATGAGCCTGAAGCAAGTGCTTTGGCTAAGCCGTACAGCATCATTACAATACATAAAATTATAAAACCTCGGCCTATTAATAATAATGAAAAGCTTAATGTGAATATTATAAGAGATAAAATAAATGTTTTCTTTCTACCAAAAACATCTGCCATAATTCCTGTAGGAAGCTCAAGTAATATAACAGATAAGGCATAAATACCTAAAATAACTGATAAATTACTTAAGGATGCTCCTTTGTCAATTAAAGTTAAACTAAGAATTGGTGTTAATAGTCCTGCTAAATAGGAATTAAGAAACATTATTAATGAATAGATTTTTATTTTCATATTACCTCCCAAATAAACAATTGTTATAATTAAAATTATAATTGAAAACGATATTACAGTCAATACTGTAAAAAAATAGACGCATTTATATGCGTCTTTGTATTATTTATTATTTGTGCAATATCGGGGACAGTCTTTTATAAATTAATATTACCATGGCTGATACTACAATACCCTTAAATAAATTAAAAGGTACCACAGCATACATAACAAATGTTTTTAAATCTGTAATTGCAGGGTTTATGACATTACCCATATCTATAAATGCTTGGATTGGGGCACCATATATTTTTGAATAAACAGGAAGCAACAAGAAATAATTTAAAAATGCTCCTACAATCGCTAAAGATATTGTACCTACAATTAATCCCAATATAGCTGTTTTAATTGTTTTATGTTTTTTATAAATTAATCCTGCCGGAATAATGAATGAGCATCCTATTAAAAGATTGGCAAATTCACCGATTCCGCCTGTATCTGTTCCGTTAACCACAAAGTTAATTAGAATTTTGACCAATTCAATCATGGCTCCCGCAGCAGGTCCTAAGGCAAAAGCTCCTAACAATACCGGCACCTCACTGAAATCCAACTCATAAAAACTTGGAGCAAACCATAGCGGGAACTCTAACAACATTAATACAGTTGCTACTGCTCCTAATACTCCCACCTTTGCTATTACTTTTGTGTTACTTCTTTGTTTTAATGACATTTCACTTCTCATATTTCCTCCTTGTGCTATGCACTATTCTAAGATTATCAGAGGCAAAATAATAGCCCCCGAAATCTTCAGAGGCATCGAAAAAATTTGCTCAATTATTATGAGTAATCTCTCCTTCCATCCAGACTGTACTGTCGGTATTGGAATCTCACCAATTCAACCTTTCGGCTCGCGGACTTTACCGCCGGTCGGGAATTTAACCCTGCCCTGAAGATATTTACATCCTTATTATAACATGGAATTTTTATTTGTAAATACTTTTTTTAAAAATTGATAATATTTTATCATTG
>CAZCTI010000083.1:0-8485 GCA_964501385.1 uncultured Clostridia bacterium | reverse complement strand
TTCCTTTAATATTGCCTGAAGCTCTTTTTTTGCCTATGGCATCTATTTCATCTATAAAAATAACACTTTTACCTGATTTTTTTGCTTTTTTAAATAAATTTCTAATTCTTCCTGCACCAAGACCTGCGTAAACCTGTACAAAATCAGAGCCTGACACGGCATAAAATGGTACTTTCGCTTCTCCTGCCAAAGCCTTTGCCATTAATGTTTTTCCTGTTCCGGGTGCCCCGTAAAGAAGAATCCCTTTAGGTTTTCTCACATTAAATTTACTGTACTTCTTGGGATTTTCAATGAAATCTACCAATTCTTTAAGACTATTTTTTGCTTCATAGTTTCCTGCCACATCATCAAATTTCATGGTTGATGAACCTATATATTCTATTTCATTTAAATTGTTGATTTCTTTTTGTGCAGACTTTTTATTTTTAAAAAATATAAAATATACAAAAATCAAAACACCTATTATAGATATTATCTGATAGGTCTCCATGTTTATCCCCCAAATAGCAGTTATGTCTTCCTGAGCAAAGCGAAGGATCTCATCTTTTAGACTTGAGATTCTTCACCTACGGTTCAGAATGACACGCTGCTTCGCAGCTTATTCATAGCAATGACGAGGGCTGAACCTCGGTTTTATTTGCTTTTTATTAATCTTATTTTACCATAGGGATATACAATTATATATGCTTAATATATAGTCATAATTCATATATTTTCCTTTGTTTCCAATAAGCATATGCTTTTAGCAGCTATACCTTCGCCTCTTCCTTCAAAGCCTAAATTTTCAGTAGTGGTAGCTTTAATATTAATATTTGAAATGTCAGTTTTCAAATCATCGGCAATGTTTTTTTTCATTTCTTCAATGTATGGTGCCATTTTAGGTTTTTGTGCAATTATTACAGAATCTATATTGCCTACCCTAAAGTTATTATCATCCATTAATTCATATATATTCCTTAATAAAATACGGCTGTCTGAATCCTTGTATTTACTATCAGTATCAGGAAACAACTTTCCTATATCACCTTTACCCATAGCTCCTAAAAGGCTGTCCATAATGGCATGGATTAAAACATCTGCATCCGAATGACCATAAAGACCTTTTTCATAAGGTATATTGACGCCACCTATTATTAATTTCCTGTTTTCAGTTAATGCATGAACATCATATCCTATTCCAACCTTCATAATCGCTCCTTTTAGTAAATGCTTGCAATAATTTCTGCCATCCTCAAATCAAGAGGTGTTGTTATTTTTATATTTTTAGGTAATCCTTCAATTGTTTTTACCTTGTAACCATAATATTCTGCTATGGATGCATCATCAGTAAATTCAACATCTTCAGTCATTGCTTTTTCATAGCATTCTCTTAGAATACCATAATCAAATGCTTGAGGTGTTTGAACTGCTTTTAAACTTTTCCTGTCAAATGTTTTAATAACAATTCCATCATCTGAAACTTCTTTTATTGTATCTATAACATCTACTACCGGAATACAAGCTTTATAAACAACAGCATTTTCTATGCATGTACTAATTAAATTATAAGAAATAAACGGTCTTACCCCATCATGTATTAACACTATATCACTATTTTTTCTTACCTTTTTCAGTCCTTGGTAAACAGACTCAGTCCTTGTTTTCCCGCCTGGTACCACATGGGAAATTTTATTGTAAAAAGGGGCAATTTCATCTTTTACAAATTCTAAATCCTCTTTATTAACCACTAAAATTATTTCATTTATATCATTGCTTTTTTCAAATTTGTACAAGGTGGTATCCAATATTGTTTTACCTGCAATAGTCATATACTGCTTTGGTATTTCAGAGGCCATCCTTGTACCTTTTCCTGCTGCAACAATTATTGCAGAAACGTAGTTTTTATTTTGCATATAATTCTCCCGAATATTAGTCCAATAATGTTTTTATATCCAAGACGTCCAATGAAACATTGGGCACTCCTAATTTCCTTGAAGGTATAAAATTACCGTGACAGTCTGAGCCTCCGGATATCATTAAATTGTTACTTTTGCAGAAATCAACATAATATTTAGCATCAACATTATAAGGCGAAAAACACTCAATCCCGTCAACTCCAATCTCCGTCCAATATTTTAATTCTTCCATAGGCATTGTGGAATTCTTATAGTGATAGGAAGGATGAGCAAGAAATATTTTCCCTCCGCTTTTTTTTGCAATATTTATTACTTCCTCAGGATTTTTTAACTTTGCCTTCAATCCTGATTTATAAACGTCAGCCAAATGCTGTGGTATATCTTTGTGAATTCCCTTATCAATCATATAGTTGGCTGATTTCCAGCCTCCTCTTTTTCTGTCATTTTCATACTTTTCAAAATCTTCTAAGCTTACATTCTCATACATTTTTGCAGCATAGCCAATGTATTCTTTGTTTGAATTTAATTTATTTTGGTTGGTCCAATTAATTAAATTTAGCAGTCCCTTATTATCTATATCAAAATTATACAATGTTAAATGATATTCTTTTCCTTCATAATCTGTAGTCAATTCAGTACCGGGAATAAAAATTATATTGTCGCTAAGTTTTATTATATCTTGCATATTTCTAATATTGTCAACACAATCATGGTCTGTTACAGAAAATATATTAATTTTATTTTTAATCAATTCATTTTTAAGCTCTGTTACATTCCATGTGCCGTCTGAGGCATTAGTGTGCATATGCATGTCAACTTTCTTCATTACCAACCCTCTTTTTAATGCTTATTTTTTAGTACAAAGAATCCTCATTGATTCTTGTATAAAACATATTCTTAACTTCTTCAAAATCTTTTGTTTGAGCCATTATCCACATTAATTTAGTAATTACTGCCTCAATGGTCATATCATATGCTTGAAGAACATTATATTCTTGAAGTGCCTTAACTCCCACTTCATATAAACCCATATCGCTTCCTTCAAACATAACCTGAGTAGCAACAACAACTACTTTACCCTTTTTAACAAGGTCGTTTAACTTTCCTAAAAAGTCACGTTTATCATGGAAAGGAAGTCCTCCTACACCATAGCTTTCTATTACTACTCCTTCATATTTTTCACCAATATAATCAAGCACATCCGGTTCCATACCCGGTGCTAATTTCAATAAAAATACATTTGGGTAAATATCTTTGTAAAATATTACTTCCTTTTCTGAATTTTCATTTCTTAAATATTTTGTTATTCGTCTGTCATCTATTAATGCTGCTACAGGAAAATTAATACTTTCAAAAGCACTGTAGCTTTTGGATTTTACTTTTCTTGCCCTTGTCCCGATTATTGCCTTACCATCAAATACTATATAGATACCGCTTACATCCTTTTCAATTGCAAATCTGAAGCTGTCTAAAAGATTCTTCTTTGCATCTGTTATATCAACATTGATAGGTTTCTGAGCTCCTGTTATAACTATGGGCTTATAGGAATTTTGAATTAAATAAGAAAGAGCTGCAGCTGTGTATGCCATGGTATCGGTTCCGTGAGATATTACAAAACCATCATATTTGTAATAATTTTGCTCTATAGTTTCAGTCATCATTATCCAATGTTCCGGTTGAATATTTGTACTGTCAATATTTAATATCTGCATTGTATCCACGTCACAATATTCCTTAATTTCAGGCACATAATTAAGTAATTCCTCTGAACTTATTTCAGGTGTCAGACCATATTCAGTTTTTATGGAAGCAATTGTGCCTCCTGTTGCTATCAACAAAACCTTCTTTTTCATTTCGCTCTCCTCCCATTCAGTACCGCTTTCAATACGGGGACATTCATCTAATTATCCCGCAACTAATGACCCGCCCTTAGAGGTGTTTCCCTCATTGCTTGTCACTCATCCTTAAGCATTACCATTAATTATCATTTGCTTATTCCATTAATATTCGCATATCCTCCGGCATCGGACAGGTTATTACTATATCTTCATTCGTTACCGGGTGCTTAAATTTCATTTCATAACAATGAAGTGCTTGCCTGTTTATCAATAAGCTTTCTTTTCCATACAATGTGTCGCCTACAACAGGATGACCTATGTGCTTCATGTGCACTCTAATTTGATGTGTCCTTCCGGTTATAAGCTTCAATCTAACCAATGTCATATTATTGTGCTTTTTTTCTGCTTTATATTCTGTAATACATTCTTTGCCAGAAAGATGAACTATCCTTATTATATCCTCAGGATTTAACCTTAAAATAGGCTCATTTATTATTCCTTCATCTTTTTTAAGTGTACCTTCCACTATTGCATAGTAAAATTTTTCTACAGAATTTGATTTCATCTGATTTGCCAATTGGTTGTGAGCATATGGGTTTTTAGCTATTATTACAATGCCTGATGTATTCATATCAAGCCTGTTTACAAATCTAACCTTCCTGTTAATATTGTTTTGTTTATAATAATATGCAACACCGTTTGCAATTGTGTTATTTTGATGAGACCTTGTGGGATGAACAACAATAAAGGGGTGTTTGTTTACAACAAGCAAATTATCATCTTCATAAATTATCTCTATTGGAATATCTACTGCAGCATACTCATCTTCTTCCTCGTCAAATTCAATGGATAATTCATCACCTGCAAAAATAGTTTTGTTTAATTTTACAGTCTTTCCATTTAAAAAAATTTTCTCGTTTATCTCTAATTTCTTGGAAAGCCTTTTGGAGAATTTTAATTTTTCGGTCAATATGCCCTTTACAGTTTTGTCATTTTCTTGTATTGTATATTTAAGGATATTATTAAACATCAGTATACTCCTATTTGATAAGTGGTTGGGGGACACACCATTCAGGTGGGTAAGCCTATGAGGTCAGTCCTTAAAGGAATGTCCCCGTAATATAAATATAATATAAAAAAATGGTAAAGTAAAGGGGATAATCATGAACGAGAAAGTAATAAATAT
This sequence comes from uncultured Clostridia bacterium, assembly GCA_964501385.1. GTDB lineage: Bacteria > Bacillota > Clostridia > Tissierellales > Sedimentibacteraceae > Sedimentibacter. The sequence goes on along the minus strand of CAZCTI010000083.1, from coordinate 3,566 downwards.
TGCTGCAAACGATGACAGTTATACAGCTGATATTAAAAGAAAGCTAATTAAAATATTAACTGGAAACGGCTATAGTTATTACGAAGGTTTCAACGAGGATGCTCAATTGAATATAACTGTCGGAGGGGATGGTGCCTTTTTAAGAGGTGTGAGGGAAAGCAATTTTTCCCAAATACCATTTATTGGAGTTAATACGGGGACCTTGGGATTCTATCCGGAAATCACTCCGGAAAATCTTGAAAATTTTATAATCAATTACAGAGCAGGAAATTACAAAATAAATCCTATAAATTTAATAGAATGCGAAATATTGACTGGCCGCTTATCAGATAAAATTTATGCGGTTAATGATATAATACTGAAAAGAAAAGATATGAAAACAATGCATCTAAATGTATTTATTGCTTCAAACCACTTAGAAAAAATAAGCGGTGACGGATTAATTATTTCTTCTCCATTAGGAAGTTCTGCATACAACAAATCAGCAGGCGGAAGCTTGGTTTATCCATCACTTAAAACCTTGCAAATAACACCATTATCTCCTATTATGTCAAATGCTTACAGATGTTTGGAATGCAGCATTATTGTTCCCCCTGAATTTGAAATTGCAATATATCCTGAAAGAAGAGATGATTATTATTTAGCTATATTGGCTGATGGTGAAATGTTTGAATACGATGAATTGGAACATGTGCACTTTCGTACATCAAAAAAGGTAATAAATCGTCTGTCAACGGGAACATTTAATTACTGGAATGTTATAAAAGAGAAGTTTTTGTAGTTTGTCATTCTGAACGCAGTTAAGAATCACATGTTTTTAAGTTTACAAACGAGATTCTTCACCTTCGGTTCAGAATGACACTTATGCGTATTCATAACAATGACACATGATGGTGACACTGTAACCGTTCACTACATCTTTAAAATGAACTTGCTTCCTACATTAATAGTGCTTTCTACTGTTAATGAATATTTGTGCTTGTCGGCAATCCATTTGGCAATACTCAATCCAAGACCTGTGCCGCCTTCCCTGTGCCTTGCCTTATCTGCTCTGTAGAATCTGTCAAAAATCCTGTCCAAGTCTTTTTGGTTGATGCCTATTCCTGTATCTTCAACACATAGGATTTTTCTATTTTTATCAGTTTTTAAAGTAACCGTTATTTTGCCTTTTTCTGTATACTTAACTGCATTATCAACTAAAATTACAACTAACCTTCGCATCTTGTCGTAATCCGCTTTAAGACTTATATCTTCTTCAATATTCATTATGAAATCAAGATTTTTATTTTTAGCAATGACTTCCATGTTTTGGCACACATTTTCTACCACTTCCGTAAAAGAAAACTCGGAAATATCCATTTTTTCCTCATTGTTATCAGCCTTTGCAAGAATTAACAGCTGGTCGATAAGTTTAGCCATTACCCTTGTTTCAGAATATGCATTATCAAGCCAAATTTCATTTTCATCGACAGTTCCATCTTCATCGCTTAAAACAACATCTAAATTCGTTTGGATTACTGTAAGTGGAGTTCTAAGCTCATGAGATGCATCTGCCACAAATTCTTTTTGCCTCATCCATGTTTCCTTTATTGGTATTAATGCCTTGCCCGTAAGAATATAGCTTAATACCAATAAAATTAAGGTGCCTGAAATTCCGATACCCAACAACACCGTTCTTAAGAATGACCAAAGTATATCTTCATTAACAGTATTCTGATAAATCTGAACTACACTTTGACCATAAAAGTCATTAAAATATTTTGTATAAATTCTATAATTAAAACGTCCTATTTTTAATGTTGTATATGAATCTTTTCCTTCCTCCATAGTTTTTGATGCTAATGCTTTTATATCATTTGCTATTTTTATTTCACCTTCGTCGGAAAGAATTGGGGTTAAATACTCATCATAAACAATATAACAAGCATCAAGCCTCTTTGCATCCAAAAGATTATTTGGCATTAATCTTTTGAATAAAGTACCGTTATCAAAAAAATATTCCGTTAAGTCAGTATTTTTATAATTATATATCCTCAATGCTTCTGTTTGCATTAATTCCTTGTTTCCATCTTCAAAAATAATTTTTGTAAATTTATATATTCCGGCAGAAACAAAAAACATAAAAAGAATAAGTATAATTCCCATATATGCAGTTAATTTAAGATGAAGTTTCCTAAACATTTATTTCTCCTTAAGCATGTATCCTACGCCTCTTACAGTTTCTATTTTTGCATTTGTATCTTCAAGTCTTTTCCTTAAATGATGAACATATATTTCAATGTTGCTTTCAAGTATATCTGCTTCAAGTCCCCATATTCGGTCAATAATTTGCTCTCTTGTAAATACCTGGCGAGGCTTTTTTACGAACATTTCCATAAGCATTGCTTCCTTCAGAGGTATTTTGTATTCATTGTCTCCTACATACAAAAGATAGTTTTTCACATCATATTTTATATCTTCAAATTCATATGTTTCTCCTACAAATTCTGTATTCTTTCTTCTTGCCAAAGCTTTTACCCTTGCTATTAATTCCTTGGTTGCAAATGGTTTAACCAAGTAATCATCAGCCCCTGCTTCAAGTCCGAAAACTCTGTCATCCACCGTATCTTTGGCAGTTAGCATAATTACGGGTGTTTTTATACCTTCTTTTCTTATTGTTTTTAATATTTGAATTCCGTCTATTCCTGGAAGCATTATGTCCAAAACAATAACATCATAAATATCCTTGCTTGCAAAAATTAGTCCTTCTTCACCGTCATTTGCTATGTCAACATCAATTTTTTGTTTATTAAACAAAAAACTTAAGGCCTGGGTGATTTTTACTTCATCTTCTACAATTAATATTCTCAAAATAAATACCTCCAATATACTCAACAGTTCACACCCAAGGTGTCCAAGCATCTCTGTTTTGTCATTCCACAAACTTTATTATTTAGAACCATAATATATCAAAAACCTTAAAATTACATTAATATTTACTATCATATAAGCCAAGAGTGCTTTTTGTCAAGACTAATCAAACAAAGTAATGATATGCAAAAAACAGCCATAAGATTTTTCTCTTATGGCTGTTTATATATGCTTATTTTATTACATCATTCCGCCCATGCCGCCCATGCCGCCGCCCATTGGTGGCATTGCCGGTTCATCTTTAGGTTCATCTGCTACTGCAGCTTCTGTTGTCAATAACATTGAAGCTACGCTTGCTGCATTTTGAAGAGCTGATCTTACAACCTTTGTAGGGTCTACAATACCTGCTTCAATCATATTTACATATTTTTCATTTAATGCATCAAAACCTATACCTTTATCGCTATGTTTAATTTTTTCAACTATTACTGAACCTTCAAGACCTGCGTTGATTGCAATTTGTCTAAGCGGTTCTTCCAATGCTTTCTCGATTATCTTAGCACCTGTCTTAGAGTCACCTTCCAATGATTCTGCTACCTTAGATACTGCATCTATTGTAGCTAAAAGTGCAACTCCTCCTCCTGATACTAAGCCTTCTTCTACTGCTGCTCTTGTAGCATTTAAAGCATCTTCAATTCTTAATTTCTTTTCTTTCA